>CACXAG010000198.1 GCA_902765585.1 uncultured Prevotellaceae bacterium | reverse complement strand
CGTATTCCTAAAAAGAAAAAAAACAATAATTAAAGTATATATGAATATGAAACAAAAAATATTTAGTTTGCTCGTGCTGCTCATGACGGCAGTCACGGGCGCGTGGGCCGACGAAGTGACGATTGGTGATAATACTACTACTACCACCACCTATGTTACACCGACCAATTCCCTTTGGGGCTATTCCTTTGTTGAGCAGATTTACACTGCCTCCGAAATAGGCACAAGCGGAACAATCACCTCCATCTCGTTTCACCAATCGAGTGAAAATGGTGGCAACCCTTCAGCTGTGGCTATTTACATGAAACATGTGAATAAGGAAACTTTTGGGTCTACAGATGACTATGAAACAGTCAGTGCCAGCGACAAGGTTTGGGAAGGCACTCTGACCTACCTGGATGGAGGAGGCTGGATTACCTTCACGCTCGACACGCCCTTTGAGTACAATGGCACCGACAACCTTCTGATTGCATGCCATGAAACGACTTCGGGCTATTCTACCCGCTATTTCTACTTCACGGGTAAAGATAATTCCGCTATTTCCTTTCACTCTGATAATACTATTCCTGACCCCTATAATCTGGGATTATTCACTGGAAGCAAGTATGTCTCTTCAAATCGAGCCAACATCAAGATTAACATTGGGTCTGCTGCCGCCACCTATGCCCTCGAGGTAGAGGATAGCGAGCACGGCAGCGGAACCGTCAAGTTCTACATTGACAACGAGGAAGTGACCGGAGCCAAAGCGGCCGACGAGGGCAAGACCGTCACCATGACCGTCACACCCGACGCTGGCTGGGTAGTGGATAAGGACAACATCACCGCAGCACAGCTCTTCACCAACTGGGACGTCGCTGGCGCACGCCGCACGGCTGCTCCCGATGTCGAAATCAAGGACAGCATCGACGTGACCTACGTCTCTACCGATGAGACCACCGGCACCGCCACCTTCACCTTCACCATGCCCGCCGCCAGCGTTCGCGCCAAGGCCGCATACCTGAAGCTCTCGACACTCACCCTCAGCCCCGCCGACAAGACTAACCTCTTCACCGTCCAGGTGAACGGCCAGGCCGCCACGCCCGACCAGGACGGCAAGCTGACCGACATCGTCGAGGGCACTCCCGTCAAGCTCACCGCCAACACCGGCTACAAGTTCCGCTATATCTCTAAACAAGCCTACGGCATCTGCTACTACAACACTGGCGAAAGCTGGCCTAAGGGCTTCATCACCTTCAATTTTGATGACCCGTCGAATGCTTCGGTACTCAATGATGCTGTTTCTAAATACCATGGTCTTGACTTTTGCCCCGCCGACCAGTATTACTATGCTGTCGACCCATCCACTTATTTGGTTAAGATGGATCTGAACGGCAACGTTGTTGACAGGGTTGCCCAGCTCTCCGTCATGCTGGGCGATGGTGCCTGGAATGCCACCAACAATACCATGTATGCTATAAAATTAAAAAATCTTTACACCGTCAATTTGCGTACTGGTGAATTGAATACCTTTGTCACCAGCGAGAACCTCAACTTCTTGACCATTGCCTGCAACGCTGACGGCCAGCTTTACACCGTCATGGGTGATGGTAACCTCTATACGGTTAATGCCACCACTGGTGAGCTGACCCTCGTCGGTGCCACGGGTTACAGTCCTTGGTATGCCGAGAGCATGCAGTTCGAACCCAAAACCGGTAACCTCTACTGGTGCTGCTCTGACACCGACTATGATAACCTCTTGCAAATTGATCCCACTACTGGCGCTGCTACGATGTTGCAAGCACGCACGGGTGAGACCACGGGTCTCTGCTTCCCTGTGCAGCTATTACACGAGCTCGCGTTCGACATGCCCGCTAACGACTCCATCGTCAACTACGAGCTGGTGCGCGACATGAGCGTACAGGTGGGCGTCAAGGTGGGCGACGCTGAGGAAGGCGCCGACTACCGCATCCGCGTGAGAAAGGACGGCGACGCATGGAGACTCACTGACTTAACCCTCGACGAACTGCTGGCTCTCATCACCGTGCGCGACACCCTTGAGAGCAAGGACCTCGCCTTCTACGGAGACGAAGCCGTCTGCACACTCAACCTCTACGCCCTCGACGACAACGACCAGCCCGCCGAACAGCCCACAGCATTCGCTGACCTCGCCCCCGGCCGCTACGTGGCCGTCGCCACAGCCAAGGCCGGCAGCGACTATGTCAGCGAGACGGGAATCTCCAACGTCATCGAGCTCTACTACGGCTACGAGGTCACCATCCCCGCAGGCGAGTTCATCACCTACTATAAGGACGAGAACCTGACACTGGACGAGGAAGATGCCGACGCCAAGATATACACCATCACCGACGTCAGCGAGACCACGGCCACAGCCACCGAGCTGACCGTTGCCGCAGCCAACACCCCCATCCTGGTGCAGAACACCTCGACCGAGGAGAAGACCTTCGTGCTCTTCCCGACCGAGAACGCTGGCGACGACGTCACGGCCTACGCCGGATTCGTCGGAACGCTGACCGAAGCCCTGGTGCCCGCCTCGACCGACGCCAAGACCGTCTATGCCCTCAACGGCAAGCAGTTCGTCTACGTGAAGAACGCCCTCGCCATCGGCGCCAACAAGGCATGGCTGGAGGTTGACAACGCCGCCGCCCGCAAGCTGACCATCGTCTTCGACGGCAACGGCACGACAGGCATTGCTGACAATAAACGTGAATCAATAACCAATACCCGTTATTACGACCTGAACGGCCGCAAGCTGAATGCCGCCCCGACCCAGAAGGGCGTCTACATCCTGAACGGAAAGAAGGTGATCGTAGACAAGAAGACGAGAAGACAAGAAGACAAGACAATAGTTATGGCAAACAGCAAATCATTTCGAGAGGTGGTAGCATGGCAGAAGGCTCATGCATTTGTCTTGTATTCTTGTATTCCCGTATTCTTGTATTCCCGTATTCCTAAAAAGAAAAAAAACAATAATTAAAGTATATATGAATATGAAACAAAAGATATTTAGTTTGCTCGTGCTGCTCGTTGTAGCAGTGACGGGCGCGTGGGCACAAGATGCCGACAACTGTCCCAAGATAGGACAACTGCATAAACGTGTGACATTGGATCTACGCAGGGTTGCCGCCAATATTCCGTCTGAGCCGACATTCGCCTTCGACTGCACCAGCGGCTATCAGTATGGCGTGGTCTCCGACGGAGAATACATCTACACCTGCAGCTGGTCGTCAGGAAGCTCGTCCATGTTCTATAAGTACGACCTGGACGGCAACTTCATCGAGGAGTTCAACATCTCCGATTGTGGTTATTGCCGCGACTTGACGTACGACGGAACCTATTTCTATGGCGTTGCCAACGGTAATACCATCTATCAGATAGACTTTGAGAGCAAGACGGTGGTAGGAACCATCAACACGGACATGTCGATGCGCTGCGTTACCTACGACGAGAAGCGCGACGGCTTCTGGGTAGCTGGCAACTGGGTTGGACCGCTGGCGCTCTACGACCGCAGCGGTAACAAGATTCAGGAAGGCATCTACGCTAACTCCGCATCAGGTATAGCCTATTACGAGGATATTACTGGCGAAGAGCACATCCTCCAGTACTTGAATGGTCTAGAAAACCTCAGCGATTACAACATCACCACAAATACGCTACAGGACAATTTACTCGATCTCACTACTATGCCTGGCTATGACTCTGGATCTGGATCTTCTGGCGGCTGCTTCATCGGCGAGTATAAAGGACATATTTGCTTGTTTGCCGACATGCAGCAGTCACCCAACCGCATTGGTATCTATCAGCTTCCCGACGCGAAAAAGGACTTCTTCGCCCTGACCAAGGCCGACGATGCCGAAGTTCACGGCACCGTCCAGTTCAACGTGGGCGAGGACGAGGACCTGGAAGAGGATGTCAGCTCGGCCAAGGAGGGTGACAAGGTGACCGTCATCGTGACACCCGAGGACGGCTACATGGTGGCCGAAGTTACTGGCGAGTGGCAGGCTGCCATTGCCAGGGCCCCGCACCGCGCTGCCGTCGACATGATGAGGGACATCGACCTGCAGTTTGTGTCGGAGGATGCCACCACCCGTGCCAAGACCTACACCTTCGAGATGATTCGCGCCGATGCCGAGTTCAGCTGCACGTACAAGAAGCTGCTGACGCATCCCGACATCACCGTTGACCCCATTGGTGACCAGCCCTACACGAGCGTGGCCATCGAGCCCGAGGTGGTGGTGAAGGACGGCGAGACCACGCTGGTGCTCGGCACGGACTACACCGTGACATACGTTAACAACGTCGAGATTGGCACGGCCACCGTCATCATCACAGCCGTCGCAAGCTCTAACTACAGCGGCTCCATACAGACGACGTTCGAAATCATCACGAACAGGCTGGTGCTTGAAACCTCCATCGCCAATGCCTGGAACTACTACAACAGCATCAAGGACACCAACCCCGACGTTGCCGCCTGGCTGAAGGAAGCCATCGACGCCGCCCAGGAGGTACTGGACAATGAGGACGCTTCGCAGAGAGAACTTGGTGACGCCGCAAACGTGCTGAACGATGCCGTGATTGCCGCCCAGACCGAGGTGGACGCTAAGCGCATCACCATCACCATCCCCGCCAAGAGCTACGTGGCCCGCATCGACGCAGACAAGCGCACGATAGACGAGGGCGTGGCAGGCGTGGCGCTCTACTCAGTGAAGAGCGTGACCGACAGCGAGGTGGAACTGACCGCCGAGCTGGGCATAGTGCCCGAGGAGACGCCTTACATCATCTACAACAACAACGACGAGGATGTGACCATCAGCATCGTGTTCACCCATGACGCGCCCGACGACGTGACCTACGACAGCGAGCACTTCAAGGGTACGCTGACGGACAAGGCCATCACCGATGAGGACTTGCAGGCCGCCGACTACTACACGCTGACCGAGGGCCTGGACTTCACCAAGATGCAGGCCGCCGCTACAGTGGCCGCCAACCAGTGCTGGATTGAGCTGGCTCCGGCTTCTGACGCCCACGCCAGCAGCCTGACCATCGTGCCCGAGGGCGGTACGACGCCGACTGGCATTGCTAACGTTCAGCGTGAAGCAACAGACAACAACGTTTATTACGACCTGAACGGCCGCCGCGTTGCACAGCCCACGAAGGGCCTGTACATCCTGAACGGCAAGAAGGTTCTCGTGAAGTAATGCTCTAAAAGTAAATATCTGAATCATCATCGGGGGCGATGCGCAACAACAGCGCATTGTCCCCGATTTTTTTATGGCGTTGGCTGCCTACCACATTTACCCAGGGCGATGCCCTGGGCTGGGGGCTTTCCAGCCTTTCAGGCTGTCTTTGCGAAGCTTGAGAAACTTGAATTAAATATTAAAATAATGAGTGAATGTCGAACAGCTGGCACCGTTGCACGAGGTGGAAAGGGTACTGGCTGAGACGAAAGAAATTAGCAAGACTGCGTCGCAATCTTGCTAATTTCTTTCTTAGAAAAAACGTACTATATTTTTTTACTCAATTGTTTTACAGGAAAGCGTAGCGGCAGACGAAGAGCGTGGCCAGGAGGATGGTTGCCCAGTTGATGTTGTTACGCTCGTCCTTGTCCTTGAGCGTTCCCGAGAACAGGTGAATCAGCACGTAGGAGATGACACCCAGCAGGATGCCGTCGGAGATGCTGTAGGTCAAGGGCATGAGCACAATACAGACGAAGCAGGGGATGCCCGTGACATAGTCGGAGAAGTCGACCTTGCGCACCTCGTACATCATCATGACACCCACCAGAATCAGCGCCGCTGCTGTGGCCTGTGCAGGAATGGCCAGGAACAGGGGAGCGAAGAGCAGTGCCACGGCAAAGCAGACGGCCGTGGTGAGACTGGTGAGTCCGGAGCGACCGCCCACGTTGACGCCCGAGGCACTCTCCACGTAGGTCGTGACCGTCGACGTGCCGAGCATGGCGCCGATGGTGGTGCCGATAGCGTCGGCCATGAAAGCCTGGTTCAGGTTCTTGACGTTACCGTCGTCGTCCACCATGCCGGCACGGTTGGAAACGCCGATGAGGGTGCCGATGGTGTCGAACATGTCGATGAACAGGAAGGTCAGCACCACGACAATCATGTCAACGGTAAAGACGTTATGCCACTCGAACTGCCAGAAGATGGGCTCAATGGACGGCGGTGTAGAAATGATGCCGCCATAGTTGGTGATGCCGAGGGGTATGCCGATGATGGTGGTCACGAGGATGCCGATGAGCAGCGAGCCCGTGACCTTCCTGACCAGCAGGGCTGACGTCAGCAGAATGCCAAACAGGCTCAGCAGCACGCCCGGCTCGTGCATGTCGCCGAGGGTGATGAAGGTGGACTCCGACGAGGTGACGATGCCCGCACTCTTCAGGCCCACGAAGGCTATAAAGAGTCCGATGCCGGGACTGATGGCGCGGCGCAGCACCAGCGGGATGGCGTTGACGATATACCTGCGCAGGCCGGTGACCGTCAGCAGGATGAAGATGAGTCCCTCTATCAGCACGGCGGTCAGTGCAAACTGCCACGAATAGCCCATGGTGAGCACCACGGTGAAGGCGAAGAAGGCGTTCAGGCCCATGCCCGGAGCCAAGGCAAACGGAAGCTTGGCATAGAGTGCCATCACAAGGGTGCCGACAACGGCCGAGATGCACGTGGTGGTGAAAACGGCACCGGCATCCATGCCCGTGGCAGAGAGGATGCTGGGGTTGACGGCCAGGATGTAGGCCATGGTCAGGAAAGTGGTGATGCCGCCGATGACCTCCTTGCGCAGCGTCATCGTGGATGCATCGAATCCGAAAAGTTTCTGTATCATAATCTGTGCTTTAAAATGGTTATTATATATTCTAGTTCCTGTTCGTTATCTTCTTGTTCCGGTTCGTGGCCGAGTAGTTGATGTTCAGGGCTCCGGCCTCGCGCAGGGCTTGCTTGACGCTGTTGATGATGCCCATCTCCGTGTCGCGGTCGGCCTGCAGACTGACCACCAAGCGCGGGCGGTCGTCCTCCGCCATCACCGCACGGGCCTTGTCTATCTCCTCGCCTATCTGGCCAACATGCACGATGCGGTCGTTGACCTGGATGCGCGTCTCGTCCGACAGCACACGGCCCTGTTCGTCCACGGGCTTGCCGATGAAGATGTAGACGACGCCCGACTGGCGTGCCTTCTCCACCTCCGTGCCCTGCGGCACGGTATAGTGCACCTGCGGCTTGACATCGCGCATGTGGGTGACTATCATAAAGAAGAACAGCACGGTGAATATCAGGTCGGGCATGGCTGCCATGTTCAACCCGGGAACTTCACGCTTCGTCTCTCTAAACCGGCTCATCCTTATTTTTTATTTATTATTTCTTCTTTTTTATTTAAAGGCAAAGCCTCGCTAATCCGCTGCGGGTAGCGTTCGGCAATGGCATCCAGCTCCTCCTGCGTACACTGGCTGAGAGGATGACCATACTTGCTCTTGGCCATCTTTTCACGCAACGAGTGATAGGCAGCGACAACGGCGTCCTGCATCTCGAAATAGGCATTGTAGCTGGTCTTGCTGTCGGTCTCCACAGCAATGACATAGCGGTCGGTCTGGCGTGAGGCCACAAACGACTCCACGTGCTGCTGCAACTGCTCTAACGTCACAGGCTGGTCGTCGCAGAACAGCGCGTCACTCTCGTCGATGCGTATCTGGAGCACGTTGCTGCGGTTGATGTCCCGCAACTCCTGCTGCGGCTCGTCGGGCGGCGACAATTTACGTCCCAGTCCCTTGTCGGCATCCATCGACGAGGTGACCAGAAAGAACACCAACAGCATAAACGAAATGTCGGCTGTCGACGTGGTATTGAGCTCAGGAACGTCCCGCTTCTTACGGCGTAGTTGCATCTCTCTCAACTCTTATGATTATCGAGCCAGAACGAACGGGTGGCCGACACAATGACAACCACTACGGCCACGAAGAGCGCGATATACATCAGCCACAACATGACCTCTGCCAATAATTGATTACCTGCTTCAGCCATTGTTGCGCGATTGATAGTTAGTGATAGAATCCATCAGCGTGATAGCGCTCTCCTCCATGTGGAGCGTCAAGCGTTCAATCTTCGAGAGGATGTAGTTGTAGAAGAACTGCAGGATGATGGCCACGATGATACCGAAGATGGTGGTGATGAGCGCCACCTTCATACCCTCGGCCACGATGGTGGGACTGATGTCGCCTGCCGTCTGGATGCGGTCGAAAGCCATCACCATGCCGATGACGGTTCCCAAGAATCCTAACGACGGGGCCACGGCAATGAACATCCTAATCCAGGAGCAGCCCTTCTCCATGTTCGACACCTGTACCGTGCCGTAGTTGGTCAACTGGCGGTCTATCTGCTCCAGCGGTTCCTTGATGTGCAGCAGTCCCTGATAGCAGATGCTGGCCACGGGGCCGCGGGTGTTGCGGCAGAGCGTCTTGGCTCCCTCCACATCGTTCTTCTCCAGTTTGGCGTCGATGTCCTGCATCAGCCGCTTGGCATTGATTTCCGACAGCGTCAGGTAGATGAGTCGCTCGATGCAGAACGCCAGACCCAGCACCAGGGCCAAGGCCACCAGCGACATGAAGCTCGTCGAACCCTCGATGAACTTGCGCTTGAGCTGCTTGTGCAGTCCGCCGCCCTCTTCGTCACCCTCGGCATCCATACCTTGCAGTTCAGCCTCGATGGCTGCCATTGCCGAGTCGGCCACGAAGGCAGCCATTGCTGAGTCAGCCGGGAAGGCATCCATATCCGAGTCAGCCGAGGAAGCATCCACAGCGTCTGCGTCCTCAGCCATCTCTGTGGTTTCCTGCACGTCCTGCTGCTGGGCGTATACCACCGGCACAGCACCCAGCACCACTGTCAGGAACAATAACATCATGATTCTTTTCATTGTCTTTTTCAGAATTAGACTGCAAAAGTACAAAATAGTAAGGAAAATGCCAAATTAATTTGAGCATTTTCGATGGGATAAAATTAAACGGCTGCTATAGTGTTTCAATTACAATTGACACCATAGCAGCCGTTTCTGTCGTATTTTTGACACTAACGACTAATAATAGTCTTCGTCGTCATCGAACCCCTGATAGGATCGGGAGCCACCGCCACCGCCTACGCCGGGA
>CACXAG010000197.1 GCA_902765585.1 uncultured Prevotellaceae bacterium | reverse complement strand
TCACAACATCAGCGAGACCTCCCGCCTGCTCGGATTCGATTTCCCCCACCATTTTACTCGTCTCTTCAAGCGCATCACGGGACTTACACCCAGCGAGTTTATAGGAAAATAAACAATAGTTTATAAACTTCTATAATAGGGTGTCCAATTTGATGTACCCGTTATGCAACAAGTAAAGAACCGCGCTTGACTCTTGCGGAAGACGATAACCTCCACCTCATGGAACTGATGGGCATCATCCGCCGCTATCTCCTCTCAGCTGACCATCCCTTCCGTAGCGAGTGCCTCCGCACCACCTATGGTCTCTTTCTGCTTGAACTGAACGCCATACAAGAGCGCACCATCCGCGATCGCCGATTCCCTAAGCGCATAGAGCAACTGTTCTTCGATTTCCTTCGTCTGGTTCCTATTCACTTTACCGAGCATCACGATGTGGGATTCTATGCCTCACAGCTCTGTATCACACCGCGCTATCTCTCACAGATTGTCCGTGAAGTTTCTGGCCGCACAGTTGTCGACTACATTAACCAGATGCTTCTGATGGAGGCCTCCTACCTGTTGCAACAAACCTCACTCCCCATTGTCCAGATAGCCGACCGCCTGCACTTCTCAGAGGCAGCCTCATTCACCCGTTTCTTCACAAGAATGAAGGGCATGACCCCAAGGGAGTTCAGAAAGGGGAAATAAAATAATCAATGAGAGTTGTATGATGCATGGGCATAAAAGCAGACATCGTTATCCTGATTTGATACGGTGGCATTGCCATGTACAAAAAACATATAAATGATAAAGGAGGAACAACTGGGACAGTTGTACCTCCTCAAATCAGTTAACAATTTGCTAACTTATCAAACCTAACTAACCTAACTAATGTGTATGAAACAATATTTATTCTATCGAATAGCATGGTCTGCACCTACATCCTGACCGTTCCATGCTTTCTTAGCCGTCCAGTCGCGGGCTGGAGCAGACCAGAAAGGATCATTGACAGGCAATCCAAGGGGCAGAAAAGCTGTGGTACAGAGATAGAGGCTGCCAGTGTTGATATAGTCCTCCGACATGCGGATCTGACTGCCAGTGTAGCCTATACGCAACCAGCCGTTCTGATCGAATGTGCGAGGCAACGAAAGCTGACGCTGTATGACAGCAGTCAGAGCACATCGTATCTGGGCAGGATTAATGTTTGCAGGAAGGATATGTAGCAGGGCTGCATCAGCCAAAGCATGGAACGAGCCAAAACGATAGACGATACTTCGGCCTATGACGGGATAACTGCCCTCTGGCGAGATCATGCGCTCCAATTCAGCAGCCAGACGACCGTGACGCTCAGTCTGCGTAGGCAGGAAGTCTGCTCCTGCAAGATCATGCTTCTTCAGTATCTTCAATGTCTCAGTGAACATGGGATGGATCACGAGTGAGTTGTAGTAGTCGAGGTGGAAGTCAGGTCCGTCGCCATACCAGCCGTCGCCTTTATACCACTCATTGCGGAAACGGTTCACACCATACATCAGCCGCTCCATGTCGCACTCACCAGTAAACTCTAAAAGTGCAGCCTCTATGATCGAGGCAAAGAGCAGCCAATTGCATTCAAATGGCTTAATGCCTCTGGACGTTTTCCATTCTTTCACGAGCCAGTCCCGGGTCTGCTGGTCGAGTCTGCCCCAGATCTGAACGGGTGCTCGGAGAATGCCTTCTGCCAGGAAGGCGGCATCGACTAATGGCTGCGGATGACGATTGTCGAACATCAGATGGTCTGGAGATTGTGGATTGACACCGTTCTTCAGTCCTTTCACAACTAAATCAATATATTTGGTGCGCAGCTGCCCCTCATCCGTCTCATCAGGACCAAGTTCGAGCCACGGGGCAATACCACAAATGGTGCGACCTACAGCTTCAAGATAAGAGACCTCACGTCGCATCGGATCCTGAGACAGCGACTCAAAAGGCATGTTCTGCTTCAGTGTACCGGCAGCAAGATTCTCTAAGACAGGTGCGGCAATCTTAGTTATCGTCTCCACCCACACTTTTCGGTCGCTCATGCCACAGGGCTTTGCCAATAGTTGTTTCATGCGCATCAGCGCCTCTACATAGTAGTAGTCGCCATACGTCAGTGGCACATCTACCTCTGCACCGGCCTGATGATGCCCCACGCCGTGCTTAATAATGAAACCACCTTGCTCGCCCTCGGCGGCCAAGTATTCGGGTGACGAGAGGGTGCGCAGTTGCTGTTCAGCCAGACGGAGCCATTTCGGTGCCATCTCTGAAGGATCAAGCTGACTCAGTTCGATGAGTGCCGATGCCATAACAGCTGCTGCCGAAGCATCGCGCAAGGCCACTTTTTTAGGAGCTTTCTTCCCCTTAACGGGAATGCCTGGCGCATCGTAATCCCAATAAGGCACCTTATCTTCCGGCAATCGGGGATGATTCATTAGGAACTTACCGATGTTGCGGGCTTGTTCCAGATAGATGGGATTCAGCGTCTCGCGATACATCATGGTGTAGCCATAGAGCCCCCAAGCCTGACCGCGCGACCACGAGCTGCCATCGGCATAGCCTTGCGCCGTGTTCTTGGCATGCGGCTGACCGCTAATCGTGTCATAGCTCACCACATGGAAGGTTGAGAAGTCTGGGCGGAAATGGTTCTTCATCGTAGTCTGGGCATGCTTTTCTGCAATCAGTTCATAACGGCGGTCAGAGAACTCGCGAGTCATAAAACAGAGCATTTCAAGATTCATCATGTTGTCGATAATCACGGGATACTGCCAGCGGGGATTGCTGTCCCACGATTTGATGACACCGAGCTTTTCATTCCAGCGTGTCAACAGACTCTGCGTCCCTTCGTAGATGACATCGCGGTAGTGCTTATTGCCCGTGAGACGATACCCCTGTCCGAAACTGCAATAGAGCATAAAGCCCAGATCGTGGGTGTTGGTCACCTTTTTGGCAGGCTCCACACGATTGGTAAATATCTCGGCATATTGGCGTAACCGGTTGTCCTTACAATCCGAATTCTCATACAGCATCCATAGCACACCAGGGAAGAAACCCGATACCCAGTGATCGTAGCGGATAGTCTGTAGCTTAGGCTCCTTGCTTCCCTTCGAAGGCTCAAAAGTGCGGGGTAGGGCATTTGGCCGATCCTTCAGCGCATCAGCAAGAATCAAAGATTGGTTTTTAGCACGGTTAAGTCCGAGTTCAACAATTTCAGTCATCGGTGTGTCTGCCGTCTGAGCATTTACTGCGGCAGTCCCTGAGACTGCCAGCAGTACTGTTAGTAGGAATTCTTTTTTCATCATCTTTTATCTTATTATATATAGTTTGGGTGCAAAGATAATCATTTTTATCTAAACATACAAATTCTCAATTTGTTGTTTGCTCATCAGCCACAGCATCCTCCCAATTGTCAAACATAGGGATGGAACCATCATAGCCGTCGTATCCATAGTTCTGAGCCAATGGAGCTTTGTTGTTGGCAGTGATGGCAGAGTTGGGGATGGGCCAGAAGAGGTTACGCTTGTCCATCGTATAGTTCAGGGCAGTTGCACGTCCCGAACTGATGGTATAACCACGGTTATAGAATGAGTACTTGATACAGCGCTGATACCAGTAGCTACCACCGTTTGCATCGGTGCCACTCTGCTTATCCCAGTTGTCGGAGTAAGTGTTACCCCATTCATCCTTCACACCACTCTTGGCCAGGCACATCGAGATGCGTGTGAGTTCCACATTGCGGAAAATCAACTGTAGTTTTTATACTCTCCAGGTGTCATCCCCGTGAGGCGGCGGAAATACTTGGAGAAGAACGAGGGGTTGGCAAAGTGCATCTCCTCAGCTATCTGTGCCGAAGATTTGTCCGTGTGGCGCAGTTCTATT
>CACXAG010000196.1 GCA_902765585.1 uncultured Prevotellaceae bacterium | reverse complement strand
TTGAAGATGCGTAGGTCTTCTGGCGCACGCCGTGGTGCTGCCATGCGGGTCTTTGCCCTTGCAGCCGATGCTGCCGTTTCCGTCGGATAGAGGAACGACTTTGTGTCGTTGGCGTTGCTGTAGTACAGGTAGCCGCGTCCACTCTCCAAGGCCTTCAGACTGCCTTCCCAGCCGTATTCGCTGTAGATGGCCACGCCCGTCTGCGACTTCACGATGTCGCCCTTCTGCGGATTGGCGGCAGCCAGCGCTTCATCCACGGTCATCGTCGTCAGCGGTGTGTAGGCTATCCAGTTCCAGCCCTTCGCCAGCGTGACGGCCCTCTCCTTGTCCTCCTTCAGCTGTCGGCCCGACACGGCGAGCAGGCTGTTAGGCTCATCCTGCTTCGTGGTTGGCAGGCGGTCTATCTTCAGCTTGTACATCTCGTTGGCCTTCGCACTCTTGAGCGTGCCGCCGCCCCACTGGGCACCGTTGTAGTCGTTCCAATTATCACGGCTCTTGAGCAGCATGCTCCACTCCGCGTATGCGCCGAACACATGGTCGAGGTAGGTGCTCTGCGGCTCCACGCCGAAAGCTATCCAGTTCCAGTTCTGGTGGATGGGGATGAGCTGCTCCACGTTCTCGCTCTTCGTCCAGATGGCGGGCGTGTCGAAGTCACCCAGTATCTTATCCTGGCCGAAGATGACGGTGGTCACGGTGGAGTCCTTCATGGCAGCGGTCTTCACCGTCACGGCGATATTGGCGTCGGTGTAGGCCACGCCCTTCGATGCATCCCAGATGCGGAAGCTCACTTCCTTGCCCATGTCGTACCGCTTGTTGTCGGTGCCATAGACGTTCATCGTCACGTAGGCCGCGCCGCGCACCTTCTCGGGCGATGCCACGCCTCGGCACTCATTGCCGATGAAGGCGGCCACCATGCTCTCCGGGTTCTCCATCAGGATGCCGCCGATATACACCTGTCCGATAATCGACATGTTGTGGTCGTACTTCGTCGGGTCAACGGCCCACTGCGGTTTCTCGCCGCGTACCTTCATCACGATGCGCAGCGGTTCCAGAATGCCGTTGTTGCCCAACAGACCGATGGCCACGTCGTAGTTGCCCACGGGCACCAGCGGGTTCACCTCGAAGCGCAGCGTCTTCGTCTTCAGCGGACTCACGTCGTCCGTGCGTTCGCTGTCGACGAGCGAGAGCCACTGCGGCATATTATATAAGGTATATAGCTCGGTGCTGCCACTCTTGTTCTCGATGTCCACGTCGAAGGTATAGTCGTCGCCGTACTTCTTGATGATGTTCACCGAGTCCTTCATCCACGTCAGCGTGTTCTGCTGCACGTAGGCCGTCCAGCGGATGGGCAGCGAGGTGTTGCCGTGCAGGTCGCGGATCTGGTCCACGGTGATGTTGAGCGTGGTGCCCTCGATGCGGCGCAGCCGGCTATTCTCTCCAGTGAGGTTGATGATGAGCTTGCGCTCCGAGGCGACGGGTGTGGTGTTAATGGGTGTTTCGTCGGGAGCGTTCTTCAGGGGCGGTGCGAAGGGCGAGAAGGTGGCGAGGGTGGTGTCTATCACGGCGGGTAAACCGCTGAGCGCACTGGGATGAGCCATGTTCTCCAAGGTCTGCACCTTCGTGGGGACACCATTGTCTTTGCCCGTCTTCTCGAAGGGATAGTAGGCCACAAGGCCGCGACTGTAGATGTCGGCGGTGTCGATGGTGTTGTACATGTTCTGCTGCAGACGGCTCTCGCTGAGCGAGGCGTGCCAGATGCGCAGTTCATCGACCCAGGAATCCTTGGCATCCTTGCCCACGACGAGCACGGAGCCTTCCAATGGCGGCACATCGGTCTCGGCGATGACGGCTGTGCGCTGGCCGTTGAGATAGAAGCTGGCTGCCTGGCCGCGCACCACGTTGAGTGCCAGATGACGCCAGTCCATGACTTCGGGGAAGTCCTCGGCACTGGCCACCATGATGGAATCCTTGTCGTAGTTGAGAATCAGGTTCTTCTTCCCGTCGTAGTGCAGCTTCAGTTTGTTGTGCTGCTGCTGGTCTTTGCCTTGGTTGGGCGTGGTCGTCTCGAATACCACATCCTTGCCGTCATAGTCGCTGATTCGATGCCACAACTCTATGGCATAGCTGTCGCCGGGCCTGGTGGTGATTTGTGTGATGTCGGTCTTCGCACCCTCGTTGTCGTCCATGCGCAGGCCGTAGTTCACGTTCTCCAAGAGCCAGCGGTTGGGAACGGAGAAGTCGTGGGTGTGGCGCTTGTCGGCGGCCGTGAAGCCGTGGCCCTCGTCAAATGGCCAGTAGTTGGCCAGTCCATAGACGTAGCTGTCCTTGGCTTGATCCTTGGTGGCGGTGGCCTTGTGAACGTCGCGATAGATATTGTAGAGGCTCAGCGAGTGGATGTCGGCGTCGATGCCGCCGAGGTAGAGGTGATAGTCATCGGTATAGCTGAAGGCCTCCAGGTCCTTCAGCTCCACGGGGCGGTCCTCGAACAGCATCACGTTACCGGCCTGGTCTGCCGACGCCTCCATGTCGAAGGTCATGGTACTGGCCTTGTAACTCAGTGCCACGAAGGTCCACTCGTCCTTGGGCATGGGGCGGTCGCTCACATGCTGTGTCCCGCCCACGGTAGCCACCACGTAGCCGTCGTCGCGGACGTTGAGTGCAAATCTCGAATTTGTCTTGCCTAAGGACAAGAGCGTGCCGCTGTCACGGCGGTAGAGCCAGAAGTCGATGGAGAAGTCGCCCTGCAGGAACACGGGGTTCACCGTGCGCGGTGCTTCGCCGAAAGGCATCAGCTGCAGTGCCACCTCATGGTCCACCTGCGTGTCGTTGAGCTTGGCGGTGACGATGACATTGTTGTCGCTCACGTAGCCCGGCACGATGTCCTCGTTGAACTCGATGACCAGCTGGTCGCCGTAGCCTAAGATGCCGTTAGCAGGTGTAGGTGTGAAGATGTTGATGGGTCGGGTGATGTCCTTGACGACGTTGATGACGTCGCTATAGACCTGCACCTGTTCGTTGCCGTAGGGTGTGGTGGTGAAGGCGCGGAACTCGTAGTTGCCCTCGGGGTAGCTCTGGTCGCTAATCATTTTAAGTTCCAGCGGCAGGTCGCCCGTGGCAGGCAGCAGGTTGTAGTTGGCATTGAGCGAGTCGGCCTTGTTGGTCACCCACGTATGCAGGGCCGTCCACTGCGTGTTGCCCTGGAAACGGTACTGCACGCCCACGTTCTTCAGGTTCTTGAACTGGCGGTTGAAGCCCTTCACCTTCATCTCCAGACGGGCACTGTCCGTCTTGCAATTCACCACCGGCTCGGTGATTGCCAGTTCCACGGGCGATGACGAGGGCTTGAAATGTACGCTCAACTTAGCGATATCGTGAATCTTGATGGCCTGATATGCTGACGAGAACCACAGTTCGATGTTCTCATAGTCGAGCACGCTCTGGTCAGTCTGTCGAACGGTGATTACCTTCTTCACCGTCTCGCCGGCGGGGATGAATATGCCGCGTCCATTGGCAGGCACACCGTCCATCAGTATCTCCAGTCCATGCTGGTTGGTGCCTTCCGCAACCGACAGATTATAGGTAAAGTCGAAGCCCTGTGTGGTGGTACTGATGTTCGACAGATGCAGGGTAAACTGCCCTGTCTGTCCGGCGGGTATGTCGGTCAGTACGGCACTCTTGACAGCGATGCCGCCGTCAGTGCTGATTTGTATGTCGGGATTCTCCATCTGTTCCGTTCCGTTGGAGAGAATGTGCTGTCCCGGCTCGTAGTACTGGGTCTTCTCTGAAGAGACTGAAGATATCACTCCATCCACCTGGCGACTTGTAGATATCGACGGAGAAGTCGGTACCCCTGTTGCCGTCGTCGAAGATATAGTCGAACTCGGCATAGTCCTTCGTATTCTCGTCGTAGTCGCTCTCAGTGGTGGAGTAAGCCCAACCGTTCTCTGTGTCGACTGACATCTTCGTCTTGAACTGTATGGAAGCGGCCGTGTTTTTCGTTGAGAAACCACCCTTTACGATACCTCCCAGATTGTGCGAATAGTTGTGTTTCACCACTTTGGTCGTATCATTGCGGGCTGTGTAGGAGTAGCCCGATCCACCATCGAACGAGATGTTGCGCTGCCAGTATTTGTCGCGATTCTCAATAGCCGTCACCTTGTCGTATTCGTTGTTGTAGAGGACCTTTTGCCAGCTTTCTATCTGATTGTTGCACCAGGCCACCTTGTCTTCGGCCACAAAATCTGTGAGGCTCTCCCATGCGGCGGGTGTCACCTGCACGTAGGTGCCCTCCTGTCCGTAGCTTGTATCATCCTCCTTGACCCATGCGAAAGCGCGGGCCTCGGCCTCAGTATCGAAGTGCTGCGTGAGGTAGCCATTGCGTGTCTCCCGCCACTTCGGAATCATCACCTCTTCAATCTCGTAGGTGGAGTACATGAACTTTGTTGTCACGCTGTCGCCCAGGCTGGTAGCCACATCGTCTTTCAGTTCGAAGGGCGCCGTCTCGTTGTCGCGGAAGAATCCCACCTTGCGGCATTTGCCCATGAGCAGGTTGGTGCTGTAGCCTATGAAGACATCGCCATTCGATCCGCAATAGTCCTTAGTGGCACCGGTGGATACCTGCTCGGTAGCGGTCAGCGTCCACGTCTTTTCGGTCGATGAGTTCTTGTTCCACGTATAGTGAATGCCACCGCCTATATCAGAGGTATTGTCAAGGTCTGTGGTCTCGTAGTAGAGTCCGAAGCCCGACATGAATCTCACCTTCGCACCTAAGTTTGCCTCATACATTATCTTCTCGTTGCCATAGCCTCCGCTGGTGGAACTTCTCACCTTCGTCTTGGTCGAGCCAGTCTTCCACACGGTCTTCGACTTAGCGCCTGGCGGGTCGCGCAGCACCATCAGCACCTGGTCGGGGCCATTGGTGACGAAGTTGTTGCCGATAGGAAGACTGCCCACGACGATGGCATTTATGCCATTGGGGGCGTAGGTACGTCCTTTGCGCTCCAGCGTGATGCCCAGATGACGGGTGTACGGACTGACGACGTTGGGTGCTCCGGCATTCCACTTGAAGGCGTAGCGTCCCAGTGAGTCAAGCACCAATTGGTTCTTCTTCAGGTCGTACACCTGGCCCAACTGGTATTCGGTTTCACCGGGCGGAAGCACGGCCACGATGGTCTGGTCGCTCGACATCTCGTTGGCCACAGTAATAACCTGGCCGGCGAGGGGGATGGTGTCGTTGGCAGCCTCTCCGTTGTCGTAGTTCGTATAGACCTCATAGCCGTAGAGTTCTGTGTGATATTCATCGCCCATCTTATAGATAGGATAACCGTACTTGTAGCTGACGGCACCTTCATCCGTGCGTGTCCACAGGTCGCTGACGGTAAACTTGCCCAGTTCGTCCTCACCCTTGTATTCCTGTATGCCGAAGACGTCCTTGCCACTCTTGGGCTGGCTGATGTCCACCTGAGGTGTGGCAAAGTAGGTTTGCACAAGTTTGGTGTGGTACTTATACTTGTTTAGCACGGAGTCGCCCCGTTCATCCACCTGCCACAACGAGTCGATCTGCTCCTTCAGCACGTTGCTCAAGTCTATCTCTGGCAGGATATTGAACTCTATGTCGGGGTTCTTAGGTATCTCGATGTTCTTCACGATGTACTTCAGCGGTGGCAACTTGGCCGAGAACTCGCCCGTCGCGGGGTCGGTATTGATGAATATGTAGCGTGCGTCGTCGCCTTCGAAGCCTGTCCATGCCGTGCTGTTGATGCTCACAGTGTCGCTCTCCCACGTGCGAATCTGGGTAGCCGATGTTTGGGGCTTGCCCTCCACGCGGTTGAACGATAACGATTCGTTGTTCAGTTTCAACGTGATGGTGGCCGTGCCAATGTTGTTCTTCGACGCTCCGAAGCCCACGGCCAGTGTGTCGTTACGTTCGCCGGAAATTGACCAGCGTGGAGTCGGCAAAGTCATGCGTCACGGCACGGTCGAAGTTATACTTCCCAGTATCAGGGAAGCGTCCGCCGCCCACCATCTTGTGATTGCCCAGCTTGGCTTCGACAAAATGCTCGCCTATAGGAACGGAGATTCTGTAGCGGCCTTGTGCATCGCTCTGCTGAACTTCGCCATCGGTGGTCAGCAGCTGACCATCCACATAGAACTGTATGCCCTCGGCAGGAATGTTCGTGCCGGCATAGTAAACGTATCCCTCCATGGGGAACGACGACACATCCTCGAAGTCGATGTTGTTAGCCGTCAGCGAGGTGGGGCTGACGAACATCGAGCGTGTGACGGGATTGAACTGATGCTCGCCGTACAGCGGGGCAATCTCGTAGTTGGTGCCGCCTTGCTGGAACGGAATACCGCGTATGATATAGTTGCCATTCTTGTCGGTCACACCGTAGAGACCCAACTGCTGCGGCACGGTGGCCGACGGCGTGGCATTAAGTCCAACCTCAGGATGGTTCAGCTGGTAGATGCCGTCCTGACGGGCCACGTCGAAGGCATAGTCCTTCACACCGAGTCCCTCGTCGAGCGGCCAGTAGAGCACCAAACCGTACTCCGTACCACCGAGGATACGGGTGTAGTTGGCTTCCACCGAGGATACGGGTGTAGTTGGCTTCCACCTCTTCTTTGCTCAGGGCTCTGTTCCATAGGCGGATGTCGTCAATATAGCCGTTGAAGGACTGGCCCATACCTGCGTACATGCTTTCGATGCCGCCCACAGCGAGGGTGGGATCGCTGCCAATGTTCCAGTCCTTATACTGAGTGCAATCGAGTGTGTACGACAGCAGCGAGTCGGTGCCCACATAACAAGTCAACATGCCGTGGTCATAGACGGCGGTGACGTGGGTAAAGTCGGTGGTGCTGAACGGCAGGCTCTTATTGAAGTGATGCGA
>CACXAG010000195.1 GCA_902765585.1 uncultured Prevotellaceae bacterium | reverse complement strand
GTTTGGAGGCAACGAAGTCTATCCGCTCGCCCCTTAGCTCAATCTTCTCACTTCTGTCTCTTAAGAAGTCGTAGATGCCGCCTAAGTGTTCGCGAACCTTACCGCCTCCAAACTCATAGACCTTCGACACTAAGCCGTCCAAGAACTCGCGGTCGTGGCTGACGATAATCGCTGTTCCGTCAAAGGCTTTAATGGCTTCCTTCAATACATCCTTTGAGGCCATGTCGAGGTGGTTGGTAGGCTCGTCGAGGATGAGCAGGTTGACGGGTTCCAGCAACAAACGTATCATGGCCAGGCGGCTGCGCTCGCCACCGCTGAGCACCTTCACCTTCTTGTCGGACTCCTCACCCCCAAACATAAAAGCGCCCAAGATGTCATTGATACGCAGGCGTATCTCGCCCTTGGCCACGTTGTCGATGGTCTGGAACACGGTCAGGCTCTCGTCTAACAGCTGCGCCTGGTTCTGGGCGAAGTAGCCTATCTGTACGTTGTGACCAATCTTCAGATGACCGTCAAAGGGTATCTCACCCATGATGCACTTCACCAACGTCGACTTACCCTCACCGTTCTTACCGACAAAGGCCACTTTCTCGCCACGTTTGATGGTCATGTTTACCTTTGCGAACACAGTGTGTTCGCCATAATTCTTCCCTACCTCCTCGCAAATCACGGGATAGTCGCCTGAGCGCAGGCAAGGCGGAAACTTCAGGTGCATGGCAGAATTGTCCACCTCATCGACCTCGATGGGAACCATCTTCTCCAACTGCTTCACTTTCTGCTGTACCTGTACGGCCTTCGTGGCCTGATAGCGGAAGCGCTCTATGAACTGCCGCATGTCGGCCATCTCCTTTTGCTGGTTCTCGTAGGCCCGCAACTGCTGTTCGCGACGCTCCTTGCGCAGCACGACATACTCGTCGTACTTCACCTTGTAGTCAATGATACGTCCGCATGAGATCTCCAGGGTGCGGTTCGATACATTATTGATGAAGGCGCGGTCATGAGATACAAGCACCACAGCCTTTGCCGAGGCGGCCAGAAACTGCTCTAACCACTGTATGGACTCGATGTCCAGGTGGTTGGTAGGCTCGTCCAGCAGCAGCACGTCGGGCTTCTGCATCAGAATCTTCGCCAATTCGATACGCATGCGCCAGCCTCCGCTAAACTCGCTGGTGGGGCGGTCGAAGTCCTGACGCTCGAAGCCTAAGCCCATCAGCGTACGCTCCAACTCGGCCTCCTGACTCTCAGCACCCATCATCAGGTAGCGTTCGTGCTCCTGGGTATAGCGTTCGACGAGTGCCATATAGTCGTCGCTCTCGTAGTCCGTACGCTCTCCCAACTGGCGTTCCAGCCGGTCAACGCGCTCCTTCAGTCGCGCCACATCGGCAAAGGCCTGCTGGGCTTCCTCGCGCACCGTTGTACTGTCAGTCAGCTTCATCACCTGCGGCAGATAGCCGATGGTAGTTTCCTGCGGCACGCTGACCGTTCCTGCGGTAGGATGCTGCAAACCGCAGAGTATCTTGAGCAGCGTAGACTTGCCGGCACCGTTCTTACCCACCAAGGCTATGCGGTCACGGTCGTTGACCACAAAGCTGGCATTGGCAAACAGCGGCTTCACACCAAACTCTACGCGCAATCCTTCTACTGAAATCATCTTTACCTTATTAATGAGAGTGCAAAGGTACGGATTTTCCACGAATAAAAATGCGGAAATCCCTTTTTTTTGCTATAATTCCTCATTATAAATGGTGAATTATGAATTAATTCGTATCTTTGCAGGAAAATTCAGAAACTTTATGACTGACGACAAGAGATTACGCATAGAGCAACTGGTGCGAGAACTAAACGAAGCATCGGACGCTTACTACAATGGACAGGCAGAGCGGATGACCGACTATGAGTGGGACGCCCGCTTCGACGAGCTGAAAGCATTGGAGAGGGAGACAGGCACTATCCTACCCGACTCACCAACCCAGAGAGTATCAGAAGACACCATCACGGGCAAGAAGGAGGAGCATGAGTTTGCTGCCCTCTCACTGGCTAAGACGAAGCAGGTGGGCGACGTGCTGAAATGGGCTGAGAACAAACCCGTCTGGATTTCGTGGAAACTGGACGGACTGACGCTCGTTGTGACCTACGACAGTGGTAAGCTGACTAAGGTCGTTACCAGAGGAAATGGTCATATCGGCACGAATATCACGCACTTGGCATCGGCCATTACAGGAATACCGCAGACCATCCAAGCCCAGGGACATACTGTCATTCGCGGTGAGGCGGTCATCAGCTACGACGATTTTGACCGCTTCCTGATGGAGAGTGGTGAAGACTATGCCAACCCTCGCAATCTGGCCTCGGGCTCCCTAACGCTGAAGGACGTCGACGAGGTGCGTCAGCGCCATATCCAGTGGATTCCCTTCACCTTAGTATATATAGAGGACAACCTCACCTCATGGGGTGAGCGCATGGACTGGCTCGACCGACAAGGGTTCCATACCGTCGAACGCCAACTCGTCACCCATCCCGACGAGGATGCCGTGACCAGCGTCATCGACACATTCACCAAAAAGGTCACCTCCAAGCAGAACCCCTTCCCCGTAGACGGACTCGTGGTCTGCTACGACGACACGGCATACGCCCAGACAGGCTCCGTCACCGGCCATCATGCCACACGTGCCGGACTGGCTTTCAAGTGGCAGGACGAGTCGGCAGAGACTATATTAAAAGAGGTGGAGTGGTCGTGTGCCGCCAGCACCATATCGCCTGTCGCCATCTTCGAACCAGTCGAATTAGAGGGCACCACCGTCAGAAGGGCCTCGCTATGCAACATCAGCGAGTGCGAACGCTTAGGCATCGGTGGTCCCGGCACCCGTCTCTCAGTCATCAAGGCCAACAAAATTATCCCTAAGGTCATTGCTGTCACCCAGAGTGTCGGCACCTTCACCGTTCCCGACCGCTGTCCCGTTTGCCATGCTCCCACCACCATTCCCGATGCGTCAGTCTCGGGCACCAAGACACTGCACTGCTCGAACCCGGACTGCCCCGCTAAGGAACTCAGGAAGTTTGCCCGTTTCGTCTCCAAGGAGGGCATGAATATCGACGGTATCTCTGAACAGACGCTGTCGAAGTTCATCAACCTCGGCTGGGTCAGCGAATATGCTGACATCTATAACTTACGCCAGCACATTCGCGAACTGGCTAACATGGAGGGCTTTGGCGAGAAGTCGGCATCCAACATCATGCGTAGCATAGACCGCAGTCGCACCGTGGAAGCCCACCGCTTGCTCTACGCCCTCAACATACCGCTATGCGGCATCGATGTCTGCAAACGCCTACTTGCCGCCTACCCCGTGGAAAAACTTGTCAGCGAATCGACCAAGACCAGCGATGACCTCTTTGCCACCCAGACCGAACCGCAGGATGTCTTCGCACATATCTCCGGCATTGGACCCGAGAAGTCGGCATCCTTCGTACGCTGGTTCCGCAACGAGCGCAACCTGGCTCGCTACCAGCGCCTGCTGACCCACTTGGAAGTCACCACACCCGAAGTTTCAACTTTGGGCGACCGCTGCCAGGGCCTCACTTTCGTCATCACTGGCGATGTGCACCACTACAAAAACCGCAACGAGCTCAAGGCCTACATCGAGCAGCAGGGCGGCAAGGTGGCTTCAGCCGTTAGCGGCAGCACGTCGTTCCTCATCAACAACGACGTCACCTCCACTTCTGGCAAGAACAAGAAAGCCCAGCAGTTGGGTATCCCCATCATCTCCGAGGATGAGTTCCAAGCCCGCTTCTTTACCTCTTAAGTTTTACCTCTTAAATCTCACCTCTTACCTCTTACCTCTCACTTCTCACCTCTAAACAATGACCATCCTGACAATGATGCTCCGTGCAGCACGGCCAAGCCGCATCAGTGAT
>CACXAG010000194.1 GCA_902765585.1 uncultured Prevotellaceae bacterium | reverse complement strand
CAACCCCTTCACCCGTGAACATGCCTGCCTGATGATGGCCGACGGCGTCGAGGCTGCCTCGCGCTCACTGACCGACTACACCGAACAGTCCATCCGCAATCTGGTCGAGAAGATTGTGGACGGTCAGGTGGCCGACGGCTACTTCCGCGAGTGCCCCATCACCTTCCGCGACATCCAGTATGCCAAGACCGTGCTCATCGAGAAGCTGAAGACTATCTACCACACCCGCGTCAGCTATCCCGACGAAAAGAAATAGCGTCACACGGTAAGTGTGCAGTTTTTGGTTAATGTGTGTTAATTTGCGCTGCACTTTTGCGGCTGTTTTGTGCAATAATGTTACCTTTGCACCCGTTTTGAGGAAAAATTAATTAATAAAAATGAAAAAAATTGTATTTTCGCTGATAGTTTTCACGATGACAGCGGCCCCCGCTCTTGCAGGAGGTTTCTTAACCAACACCAACCAGAGTACCTTGTTTTTAAAGAATCCCGCACGTGATGCAGCCATCGGACTTGACGGTGTCTACAGCAACCCCGCCGGCGTGGCATTTATGCCCGACGGTTTCCATGTGGCTTTCAACTGGATGTACGCCCACCAGACGCGTACCATCACGTCGACCAACCCCTCATTTGCCTTGGGCAAGAAGAACAACGGCCAGAGTGTGAAGGAGTTCGAGGGCGTTTCTGACGCTCCTTTTATTCCGTCGCTACAGGCTGCGTACAATATTAACGACTGGAGCATCCAGCTCAACTTGTCTGTTCCCGGTGGCGGTGGCGCCTGTGAGTTTGCCGACGGCTTAGGCTCGTTCGAGAGCGTTGTCGGTAATATCGGTGCCATGCTGATACCCCTGGGCGCCCAGGGCTACGACATGGACGGATATATGAAAGGCCGCCAGTATTATTATGGTATACAGCTCGGCGCCGCCTACAAGATTTACCCCAACCTCTCGGTCTATGGCGGTCTGCGCCTGATCTACGGCGACGCCACCTACAAGGCCAAGATTAGCAACATTCAGGTAAAGACCGAAGGTGGCTACGTCGACTTTGCCGACTACCTGCAGGCTACCAACGCCACCATCACCAGCAATCTCGACCAGGTGAACGCCGGCATCGCCCAGTATGAGGCAGCAGGCATTCCCGTTCCGCAAGACCTGCTCGTCACGCAGGCCAAGCTGGAGGCTACCAAGGGCAGCCTGAACCAGTTGCAGAAGTATGCCCAGGGTGTCAACCTGCTGTGTAACCAGGACGGTGTGGGTATTGCTCCCGTCATCGGCGTCGACTACAAGGTCAAGAACTTCAACTTCGCTGCCAAGTACGAGTTCAAGACCCAGATTCGCATGAAGAACGAGTCTACCGTCAACGAAGCCAGCGAGATAGCCGCCGTCAACAAGTTCCGTGACGGTGAGAAGGTCAACGAGGACATGCCGGCCCTGCTCACCGTGGGTGCCCAGTGGAAGCCCGTCGACGTCGTCAGCCTCAACGTGGGCTGGCACCACTTCTTCGACAAGTCTGCCAGCTGGTACGGCAATACCCAGGACCTGCTGTCGCACAACACCAACGAGTTCCTGGCCGGTGTCGAGTGGGACGTCAGCGACAAGCTGAACGTCTCGTGCGGTGGTCAGCTGACCCGCTACGGACTCACCGACGACTACATGAGCGATATGTCGTTCGTCGTCAACAGTTACAGCATCGGTCTTGGTTTCAGCTACAAGGTACACGAACACGTCACCCTGTCTGCCGCCTATTTCCAGACCAACTACGGCGACTACACGCGCAACGACTATCCCAGCGAGGGTGTCAGCGATACCTTCACCCGCACCAGTCAGGCGTTTGGCGTCGGCTGCCAGCTCGACTTCTAATATGTCTTTAGAAACGAATGAGCCGTTTTTAATCCTCCCCCGGGGTGTCACTGTCGCCGCTGGGGTCGGGAGTCGGCGTGTCGCCTCCACCGCCGGGCGTGGGCGTCGGGGTGTCACCGCCGGGCTCGTCGCCACTGCCGCCGGGCTCGTCGCCACCGTCAACGATGTCCTCTTCGTCGATAACGGCACCGGTCTTGGCGTCCACTTTCTGCCACGACACGCTGCTGGCAAACTCCTGACTGAACCTCGTGCTCACCGTGGCGCCCAGACGGCTCTTGCCGTTCGTTGCCACCAGCATCTTGGCCGTAGCCACGACGGTGTTGCCCTGAGCGTCCTTGTGGTCCTTCACGCTGAGCTGCAGGTTCGGGTACACCGTGATGAACTGGTCGCCCAGGGGCACGCGGAATCCCTTCAGCACGTTGCGCTTCACCACCTTCATGTACTCCGTCACCGCGGCGCGCAGGATGGAGGCCTCGATGGTCGTGTTCTCGCAGGCCTCCTCGCACAGTTCGTCGAAGGTCAGCGTACCGTTGGGCAGTGGCACGGCATAGAAGCTGTGCGTACCCACTTTCTTGTTCTCTTTAGCGTAGTACTTAACTTTAGCCATAGTTTTTAGTATTTAAGATGAATAATGTTATATATACCGGACCGAACCGGTTTTCTGTATCCTTTCGTTTCGGGTTCCTATACCCGTCCATTTTGGTTTAGTATATTAAACCATTTTGTTTTAGTATACCAAACCATTTCGTTTCAGTATACTAAACCAAAATGGTTGTATATATCGTCCGATTTCACCCGTCCGTACAGATTTGCTATTTCGCCTTGTAGGCCGCTATGCGCTTTGCCACGTTCTCCTGGAGGTTCTTGTAGAAGAACGAGTAGTCGTTCTCGTGGAAACTGGCAGGTCCGAAGAAATCGGGCATATCGGTGACGGGAGCAGTTGTGTTAGTCACGATGACGCCACGGGCAAGATTAACCTGTGCGTCCACACCAAGGTCGACAATCTCACGCTCGCCAGTTTCCTCGTTCAGCACGACTGAACCCTTGTTCATGCTGGCAGGTGCATACGTCTCGTCTCGCTTCCAGTTCAGGGGATTGATGCTGATGGCACCTGGCAGAACAACTTTATTATTGGCATTCTCCTTTACGTTCTTGGGCCCCTCGGTGTTATAGCTGATGATGACACCCGTGTCGCTCTCGCCGGTAGCGAACTTCAGGTACGGATAGGCTTCGAGGTCATCTTTCGTGATGGAGAAGCCAATGGGATAGGCGGCTATCATGCGCTGGTAATAGTCCTGGTGTTCCTTGAAGTAGTTCTTCAACACATACCTGAGCATGGCCGAACCTTGGCTGTGACCCGCGATGATGAACGGACGGCCGTTGTTGACGTGCTCGAAGAAGTAATCGAGTGCGGCTTTGATGTCGGTATAGGGCACATCGGCAAGTCCTGCGTCAAGACTCCCGGTTTTCTCCACAACTTCCCCTGCATACTTGATGCCAATCTGGCGATACAATGGTACAAACACGTTGCAGGACTCCTCGAACACGCTTGCATTCGTCTCATATTCACCCGTTGCGCGTATCATCATCTCGAGATTGTGGAGTGGCGCAAAATTGGGAGCATCCTCGTCGAAGCTCGATTCGATGTACGACGTCGAGTAAATGTAGAACGCATCCACACCTTTAGTGATTTTCGGAAACGAAATCCAGTTGTCCTTGTCGCTGTAGTCGGTAATCTTGACCTTCTCGCCCTCAGGATTTACAGGTTTCACTGGGTCATCGTCATCGGAGTGGCATGAAGTGAGCACCGTTGTCGTGCCGCAAATAAGGATGGCGGCAAGCATCCACATTTTCATTTTTTTCATTTTAAATTATTTGTGTTACACAATAAAAAGTTTGCAGTTTCACTTTTGATTATGCAAAAGTAGTCAATGCCCTTTGAAATAACGACAGTCAAAGGGCAATGACCGGCAAGTTTTTACGATTCAGAAGCAGATTTTACGATTCTGAAACCCCGAGAACCCAAAAAGCTATTCGGTTCCTACTCCGTCCTGTTTACGCATCCAC
>CACXAG010000193.1 GCA_902765585.1 uncultured Prevotellaceae bacterium | reverse complement strand
TCTCAGGAGGAGATAGGCTATCATGGTCACCCATATCTGGACTTCAATGGCGTTGACGTTGTCGCCAAGGAAGTATTTAAGCGGAAAATTCTGCTTCAGTTTCTTGAAAAGGCACTCAATAGCCCAGCGTCTGCGGTAGGTCTCACAGATCTGTTCTGCAGACATCTCGCTCTGATCCAATACGTTGGTAATGAATGTGACAGTATCTTTACCGTCATCACTGCGACGGACTATCCTGCGGCAACGGTATTTGCCTTTTACGTATTCACGCACTGTCACAATGCCTGATTTAGGACGACGCCCACGTCTGTGGCTCAATTCCTCTTCAGTCATGGGGCGCTCTACGAGTTTGTTTGAAGATAACTCGATGATCTGGTCGGCTATGATATCCTTCTCAGGACAGCTCCTTTTCTCGATGATTTCGAAGCGGGCATTGTCCTTCTGGCGGGTAACAAACTTGTATCCTTTCTCGGTCAACTGCTTCCATATCAGATAATCGTTGTATCCCATATCAAAGGTAATGAACGAGCCTTCTGGCAGGGAGAATATTCTCTTCATCAGCTCATGGTCACTCGTGGCAGCTGCAGTAAAATCGACAAATATAGGCAGGTCAATATCCTCCTGAATGATGGTGTGAGCCTTGATGCCTCCCTTTTTCTTTCCATTTTCGGAATTGCGGCCAGCACCCTTGAGAATCTCTGAGAACAGCGTTATCGTCGTAGAATCCATGATGTAAATCTTGGTTGCCGTCTCATGTTTTGTCCGGCTGTCCGATAAAACTGGGGCATATTTTCTGAAGAGAGAACGATATATACGGCCAAAGAAAGATGAAGAACGGCGTCTGTTGGCGTCAGACAGCGTACTGCGACAGATCATATGGTCAAGACCGAAATGATTCATGCGGGTGGCATTCGCCTCAAAACCCAGACAAACCTCTCGCAAAGAACGCAGGTTACACAGTACAGCATACAGCATAACAACGAGATGAGAGTACCCGTCGAGGTACTTTACGTAGCGGTCTGAGCCCGTTTTTGACGCTAAAGTGTTAATATTTTGCCTGTCCATCAATTTTATTAGCTGACTTAATACCGGCTGTCCGGAGAAATTTGTACCTTTGCCCATAGATTTGATATTTTGGTTGTAGCAAACGCAAAATTACAAATCTTTGGGGACTTATCGAAACCTGTCCCCATGATTCACGAATGCAGATAATAAAACTAAAGAGGTCTTCGTGTGGCCTCCAGGCCATATGAAGAACTTGTTGTACGGCTGTCGGGCATGAATCTATGGGGATTAACTTCGGTTTGACTCTTGGTTATGCGTCGTCAGGAAGGAAAGAAATCAGCGTAGCCGATGACGAAAAAGCCGTCCGCGATAGTAATAAGAGGCTGCTGGTACAGCCGAATCGGTCTCATAGCCATTCCCCGTTGCGACAACCCCGACTACACGACAGAGAACCTGCAAATCTTCGACTTCGAGCTCACACCTGCTGAGATGGCCATCATCAGCGGACTGAACCGCAACGAGCGTACATACGAGAAAAACGATCCCGACAACTTCCCGTGGTAATGATTTCTGTCTGGTACCTCAGCCAATAGGCCTCTTCTAAATGTTAACCCCCGGCATTTCTAAAGGAGTGTCGGGGGCACTTCTTCTAGTATTCTCTGGTCAAGGCTCATTCCACCTCCATCTGTCCGCTATAGCTGATAGACTCCCTGTTTCTGGCAGTGACATCAATGGATGTACTGCCTCCCTTACTGCCACCATACGACACGTTGCAAGCCCGTCCGAAGTATGATTAAAAGGTCTTATCTCCTAAATAATCACAAAAGAATCCTCCATATCACCGAGATACGGAGGATTTTTCGTACCTTTACACCCGCAAACAAAAAAAACAAATCAATAAAAAATGAGAAGATACATCCTTATCGCTGTTCTATTCACTTTTATCCTAACGGGACGGGCGCAGCAAGTGAGGATCGAGCAGGAGCAGATACACATCGGAGATGACCCGATGGAGTGGCTGCTAAAGACCGACGGAACGCAATATGCCTGGGTGACGGAACAGTACCAATGGGGGAAATGCTACTACGATGCCGACGGCGGCATCACGGTGAAGTCGGAACGGCGGCAGGAAGGCGACAACATCGTGGAGACCTATACCTTCACCAACACCACAAAGAAAAGGGTGACGGTGAAAAACATCGGCATCTACACCCCATTTAATGACAATTATCCTGATGCCAAGACATGCATGACCTCACGTTGCAACGTGCATATCTGGCCGGGCGGCAAGGCTGCTTACGTCAATGCCATGCGGATGAACGGCGTGGGGCCTCACCTTGGACTGATGGTTACTGAGGGCGAAATCGTCGACTACGATGTATGGGAGCGCGGCGCGAAAAAAGGCATGTCGAACTTCCGTGGCGTCTTTGCCCTCTGTCCGCCAGACATGACGCTAAAGCCCAGACAGAGCTACCGGCTACAGTGGCGGCTCTTCGCGCATAATGGCGCGGACTTCGACGAGCAGCTGCTCCGTCAGGGAGGCATGATAGCCCGGAGCGACAGGTATGTCTATGCCGTAGGGGAGACGGCCCGCGTGGAATTCGTCACTGCCAAGGGTACAAAGACCGTCACGAGGAAGATTGCCGAGGGCGACAACCGTGTGGAATATAAGGGTACCCATGCCCTGCTACTGGGCATCAGCGGTGAACGCGAATTAATGGAAAAGCGCATCCAATTTATTCTCGACCATCAGCAGATGATGAATCCAGAAGACCCTCGCTTCGGGGCGTTCATGTGCTATGATAACGAGGGCGACAGCATCGTGACCAACTATACTCGCAGTGACCTTGACGAAGGACGCGAGCGAGTAGGTATGGGAATCCTCTTGGCGGCCTATGGCCTAAATGATAAAGGAGAAATGAGAAATGAGAAATTAGCTACCGCCTTGGAACGCTACGCCAAGTTCGTCCGCGAAAAGATGCAGCAGGAGGACTACACCACGGGATCGAGCGTGGTGCGAAAGTCGAAGAACCGGGGCTACAACTATCCCTGGGTAGCCGACTTCTACTTCCGCATGGCTCTGCTGACAGGCAACAAACAGTATGCCCTCGACGGCTATGCTACGCTGCAGGCCCTATACCGTAATTTCGGATACGGATTTTACTGCATCGACTACCCTGTCATTACAGGTCTTAAAGCACTGGAACAGGCCGGCCTTGATTTTGAGCGTCATCAGTTGCTCTACGACTTCAAGGCCACTGCCGACATCTTCATGAAGAATGGTCTGGATTTCCCCAAGTTTGAGGTAAACTACGAACAGTCCATCATAGCCCCTGCCGTTCAATTCCTTTGCGAAGTCTATCAGATTACGGGAGCAAAGCAATACCTGGATGGAGCCAAGAAGATGATGCCTGCATTGGAAGCACTGCAGTGGCACCAACCCTCCTACCACATGAACGAGATTGCCATCCGCCACTGGGACGGCTATTGGTTTGGCAAGCGCCAGACCTACGGCGATGTCTACCCCCACTACTGGAGTTGCATCACAGCCGCCGCTTTCCACCGCTTTGCTCAGTGTACTGGTGACAATTCCTACCAACTTCGTGCAGAGCAGACAGTGCGTAACAACCTCAGCCTTTTCTTCGAGGACGGCAAGGCCACGTGCGCCTTTGTCTATCCCCATCGCGTCAACGGTGATACTGCCAAATATGCTGATGCCTACGCCAACGACCAGGACTGGGCCCTGATGTATTGGCTGCTGGTAAACGTGAAATTATCAAGGGAATGAAGTATGCAACACAAGCGTATGAATTGGGAAAATCATTGTGAAACAGGTACCAGGTACCTGTTTCATGCACATCCATCTTGTCGATGCCGTTAGCCTTGACTTGTATGTACGCTCTGTTAAGGTTGTCGGGAGTCAAGATGTACTCAAGCATCCTGCCTGACGTTAGTCGCACTTCTACGAGGTCGTCTCCGACCATCCCAATCAAAGTCTGCGCTCCCTCATAGCTTTCGCGTTCCGCACTATCATTTTGAGGGCAGCTTTCCTGTGTTTTCTGCCTTTCTTCCTTCATCGGGTAATCTAATGTCGTAGCTCGTTTGGTTAAGTTCTGCCCTTCACCAAGACCAACGAGCTTTAAGGTCTCGGCTACTATGGCGTCTGCTGACTTCTGCGGGTTCGCTGGTGCTGCTTGCCTACAGGCTCGCCCCGCAGACCTCCTCGGATAAGGGCATCGT
>CACXAG010000192.1 GCA_902765585.1 uncultured Prevotellaceae bacterium | reverse complement strand
TCATACTCCTTGCCGATGCCGCTGGCATAGCGACGTGCGATGGCGCGCTGGTTCAAAGCGTGCCAGATGCAGATACGAGGCATCAGGGGACTGCCGCTGATGCGCGCTAATGGCGACAGTTCGTCGACAACGCCCGGGTCGGCAATAAACGCCCGGCAGCCTGGCATGGTGTGGGCGATTTCATGGGCTATCAAACACCCCAGATTGCAGGCATGATTGTGCATGACGCAACCATGTAGCGTATCGTTGAGCATCTGTTCGTTAATCTCATAGACACCGCCGCTGATGGGCTTCACCAACCCTCCGCGTCCGATGACAGCGTCAAACTCCATGGGAATGCCCGCAACCTGCAGTTCGTCCAATACCAGCTGTCGCCGCAGATCCTGTTGCTCGGTAATGGCGTCGAAGGGAGCTAACTCCTCCGGCGTATGAGTGATATTCCGTAAGAGTATGGGATTCTCGTCTTCGTAGACGGCTATCTTGGTAGATGTACTTCCTGGATTGATGACTAATATTTTCATACGCAAGCAAGGGCAAAGAGAATACTGTTGAATTTGGCTTCAGGAGAGTCGCCACGAGAGGGCACGACAACGGGACATTGCGTGCCGCAGAGAATACCTGCTGTACGACACGGAGTAAAGAGTGTCATCGACTTGTAGAACACATTGCCGGCTTCGATGTCGGGCATGACAAGTATGTCGCTGTCACCTTCCAAGGGCGACACAAGCCCTTTCGCCTCCAAAGCTTCCCGGGAGCAGGCCGTCTTCAAATCCAGCGGACCGTCAATGATACAACGTCCGAATTCACCTTGTAGAGAAAGTTGTTTGATTTCCTCGTAACCATCGACAAAGGGAAACTGCTTACCCCCGTGTTCTGCACAATGCAGCAAAGCCACCTTGGGTTCAAAGATGCCCAGTTTGTGGCAGATGTCAACAGCATATCGGATTTGTTCCGTACGTTGTTTCTGAGTGGGGTAGGGAATGACCGCCACATCGGTACAATACAGCATCTTGTGATAGCTGGCTATCTCGAAGGCAGACAAATGGGTCAGAACATTCCCCTCGGGCAGCAGTCCCGACACCTTATTTAATATAGCGCGCAGGAGAACGTCAGTTCCGATGAGTCCTTTCATCAGTACATTGGCATCGCCACGACGGATGAGGGCGACTGCTTTCTCGGCAGCACGTTCGGGCAGCGAGTCTTCTATACGGATGACCTCTGCCAGTTTGCAATCTTCTATCTGCTGAAGTGCTGCGGAGGAGGCTTCATCAGAAGGGTTGACGGCCACAATACAGGGATGCTGTTTGGCATCGGCCACAAACTGATGTATCTCTTGGAATGTCTTGATGGTTTTCATAGTTATTGATAGAAGGTAGTACGATTACTAAACCAGGCTGTCCTGATACCATTCAAACAATTTGCGGACGCCATCTTCTATTTCCACCTTGTGCGTCCAGCCCAAAGAGTGCAGTTTCGAGACGTCTATCAGCTTGCGCATCGTTCCGTCGGGCTTGGTGGCATCGAAGTTGACGGTGCCCTGGAAACCTACAGCCTTGACCACCAGCTCGGAGAGTTCGCGAATGGTCAGTTCCTTGCCGGTGCCGACATTGATGTGGCAGTTGCGGATTTCGCCCAACGCTGGAATCGCTCCACCGCGACCGGCAGAGTGGTTGCGGTCTACGGCACCGTCGGTAGAAGCCCCATAATGAACGCTGGAGTATTTCTCGATACCAATAATGTCGGAGAAGTTGACGTTCAGCAGGATGTGAACGGATGCGTCAGCCATATCTTCTGACCACAGGAACTCACGCAGCGGACTGCCCGTGCCCCAGAGCGTCACCTGATTATTATCTATTCCGTATTTGCGTAACACCGTTATCACGGTATCACGAGAAGCCGAACCATTGACTCCCTCGACAGGACGTTTATTGAGGTCGATGGTAATCTTATCCCATGCTCCGTCGTGAATCAGCTTAGCCAGATAGACCTTGCGCATCATGGCTGGCATCACATGTGAGTTCTCCAAGTGGAAGTTGTCGTTAGGACCGTAGAGGTTAGTTGGCATCACGGCAATATAGTTGGTGCCATATTGCAGGTTGTAGCTCTCGCACATCTTCAGACCGGCAATCTTGGCGATGGCATATTCCTCGTTGGTGTACTCCAAGGGCGATGTGAGCAGACAATCCTCCTTCATGGGCTGGGGCGCGTTCTTCGGATAGATACAGGTACTGCCTAAGAACAGCAGCTTCTTGACACCGTGGGCGTATGACTCCGAGATGACGTTACACTGTATCTTCATGTTCATCATGATGAAGTCAGCGCGATAGAGGCTGTTAGCCATAATACCACCAACGAAAGCCGCTGCCAGCACCACAGCATCGGGACGCTCCTCGTCGAAGAAGCGCCTGACGGCAACCTGGTCTGTCAGGTCAAGTTCCTGATGGCTCCGGCCTATCAGGTTATGGTAACCGCGGCTTTTCAGGTTGTTCCAAATGGCGGAACCTACGAGGCCGCGGTGACCAGCCACGTAAATCTTGCTATCCTTACTGAGCATCGTCCATCTGTGCTTTAAGGAACAACTTCTTCACAAACTTCATGTCGTGCTGCACCATGATTTTCACCAGTTCAGGGAATGAGGTCTTCTGCGGATTCCAGCCCAGCTTGGCCTTGGCCTTGGCGGGATTGCCTAACAGCTGGTCCACCTCAGCGGGACGGAAATACTTGGGGTCAACCTCGACCAGCGAACGTCCAGTAGCTTTGTCATAGCCCTTTTCGTCTACGCCATGCCCACGCCATTCCAGTTCGATGCCGACTTCGTGGAATGCCAGCGTGGCAAATTCACGAACGGTATGGTACTCACCTGTGGCGATGACAAAGTCGTCGGGTTCAGGCTGTTGCAGGATGAGCCACATGCACTCGATATAGTCCTTGGCATAGCCCCAGTCACGCAGGGAGTTGAGGTTACCCAGATACAACTTGTCCTGATAGCCCTGGGCGATGCGTGCTGCCGCCAGCGTAATCTTTCGGGTGACGAATGTCTCACCGCGCCGCTCCGACTCGTGGTTAAACAGGATGCCGTTGCAGCAGAACATGTTGTACGACTCGCGGTAGTTCTTCATAATCCAGAAGCCATAGAGTTTGGCCACAGCGTATGGTGAACGGGGATAGAAAGGAGTGGTCTCCGACTGTGGAACCTCCTGTACCTTACCATACAGTTCTGATGTGGAAGCCTGATAGATGCGACAGGTGTCGGCAAGTCCGGCAATGCGGACGGCTTCCAACAGTCGCAGTACACCATTGGCATCGGTGTCAGCGGTATATTCAGGCACATCGAAGCTGACCTTGACGTGACTCTGGGCAGCGAGGTTATAAATCTCGTTAGGACGTATCTTGGAGATGACGCGGATGAGTGACGATGAGTCGGTCATGTCTGCCCAATGGAGATTGACCAGGCGCGACTTCTTCATGTCGCGAACCCACTCGTCCAGATAGAGGTGTTCGATGCGAGCGGTATTAAATGACGAGGAACGGCGCATGAGTCCGTGAACCTCGTAGCCTTTTTCAATGAGAAACTCTGCCAGATAGGAGCCGTCCTGACCTGTGATACCTGTAATGAGTGCAACTTTCTTGTCCATATTCTTTGTTTTATTTGTCCTGCCCGCTGAATTGCTTGATGCGTTGTTCTTCAGACAGTTTACATATTAATAAGGTGTCATCATTCTCGGCAACGATGTAGCCGTCGAGTCCTTGTACCACCACCTTCTTCTCTTGCGTGGTGTGAATGATGCAGTTCCGGGATTCAAACAATTGGATGTCCTGACCGATACTGGCATTTCCGTAGAGGTCCTTCTTGGACTGCTGTAGCAGGGAACCCCACGTGCCCAGGTCGCTCCAACCGAAATTGGCTGGACAGACGAAAATCTCCTCTGCCTTCTCCATGATGGCATAGTCTACCGATATGTTTTCACATTCCGGGAAGAGCCTGTTGATTTCTTCCTGTTCGCGCTCTGTATTATAGATGGGAAGCAACGACTCGAAGATTTTTATGCGGAAAGCATTGACTATCGTCGATACGTTCCAGATGAAGATGCCCGCATTCCAGTAGTAGTTCTTCTCCTGAATATACTTTTTGGCAGTCTCAAGGTCGGGCTTCTCACGGAAGGAGTCCACGCGGAAAATCTCCTTGTTGCGAAGTGACTTACTGCTCAGGTCGGCCTGTATGTACCCGTAGCCCGTCTCGGGGTGTGTCGGTTTCATGCCCAGTGTGACGATAGCATCGCTGTCTGCCGTGAAGGCCAGACACTCGCTGATGACCCTGCGGAACTCTTGAACATCTATGACGATATGATCGCTGGGCGATACTACAATGTTCGATTTGGGATTCTGCGACTTGATTCGCCACGAAACGTATGCGATACACGGTGCCGTGTTGCGTCGGCACGGCTCACATAGGATGTGGTCACGCGGCATATCTGGTAATTGCTGACTCACCGTGTCTGCATACTTCTGATTGGTAACTACCCAAACATTATCTGCATCCACAATACCCTTGAAACGCTCTACTGTAAGTTGCAGGAGCGACTTACCCACACCCAGCACATCAATGAACTGCTTGGGGCGTTCGCTGGTGCTCATGGGCCAGAATCGGCTTCCTACACCACCAGCCATAATCACAAGATGGTTCTGAATCTTTGCCATACTAAATGCGTTTTATTCTAATGATATTGCAAAAGTAAGCATTATTTCTGAAAGAGACGAATAATGTCGAAAGAAAATGCATTTTTTGTTTCTTTAATTTATTATTTTTTCTGTTTTTTACTTTTTTACCTTTTTACTTTTTTACCTTTTGCAAAAAAACTTGTACCTTTGCAGTGATGAACAACGATTTATTACTGAACGAACTGAACGAAAGTCAGAAAGCAGCTGTGGAATATCTGCAGGGGCCGCAATTGGTCATAGCAGGTGCCGGTTCGGGCAAGACGCGTGTGCTGACTTATAAGATTGCCTATTTGCTCAATCAGGGTTTGGCTCCCTGGAATATCCTCGCGTTGACCTTCACCAACAAGGCTGCCCGTGAGATGAAAGAGCGTATCGGACGTCTGGTGGG
>CACXAG010000191.1 GCA_902765585.1 uncultured Prevotellaceae bacterium | reverse complement strand
TGTCCACCCACTCGCTGATGCCCAGCTCGGTGAGCGTGTACTGCGTGGCGGCCTTCCACTGCTGCACCATGTTCACCGTCTTGCGGGCCTCGGCCTCGATGCCGTCCTTGGTCGAGAAGTCGAAGTCCTTGAACAGTTGCACGGCCAACTGGGCCTTGCGCCTGAGCGGTTCCTCCTCGGGCAGGTACAGCAGTCCGTTCAGCACGGCGTGGGTGGTGGACATGTACTTGTCCTCCAGCCCGTCTTCCTTCCTCAGGTCGTCCGAGGCGAAGTCCTTGCTGCTGAAGCGATGGTAGGCTGCGTCCTCGGTCTGGCGCCTGACGCCAACCTCCTGACGGGCGTCGATGAACATCTGGTTCGTTGTCTGGAAACCCATCAAGCGCTCATAGATTTGCTGTGTCACGCCGTCGTGGTTAGCCATCGACAGGCGTGTCAGATAGTTGGTTGTCAAATTCTTATTTGCCATAATTCAATTTGTTATTGGTTAGTGTTTCAAACTCATATTTCTTTGTCCGGCGGGCGCGCGGCAGCGCTCTTGTGTCCTCGCAGAACGTCTGGCAGGTGCGCGGCAGCGCTCTTGTGTCCTCGCAGAACGTCCGGCGGGTGCGCGGCAGCGCTCTTGTGTCCTCGCAGAACGTCCGGCGGGCGCGCGGCAGCGCTCTTGTGTCCTCGCAGAACGTCTGGCGGGCGCGCGGCAACGCTCTTGTGTCCTCTCAGAACGTCTGGCGGGTGCGCGGAGTCCCACTTGTTGCCTCGCAGAAGCGTCGGCGGGCGCGCGGAGTCCCACTTGTTGCCTCGCAGAAGCGTCTGGCGGGCGCGCGGAGTCCCCCTTGTTGCCTCGCAGAACGTCTGGCGGGTGCGCGGAGTCCCCCTTGTTGCCTCGCAGAAGCGTCAGCAGGCAGGCGGAGGCCCCCTTGTTGCCTCGCAGAAGCGTCAGCGGGCAGGCGGAGGACGCGAGTCTTGTTGATGGTTCGACATACTCATATCTCGCTCACGGTTTTGTGTTCTTTACTCTTCTTCGCCGTGGTCGCCCCAGCCGTAGTCTCCGAACTCGCGTGCGCCGGCGGGCTTGTTGGGGTCGCCGGGGTTAATCACGGTGCTGGAGCAAAGTATCTGAGCCAGCTCTTCCTCCATCACGTCCATGTTGGGCTTCAAATATTTCTTTTTCATATCAGTGCCCTCCACTTACTTGATGACGAATTTCTTGCCGTTCACTACATACACGCCCTTCGTCGTGGGCTTCGTGTCGAGCTTCCGGCCGTCCAGCGTGTACCATGCGCCAGCCATTTCTGCCATTTCTCTCTTTGAGAGTGTGGCGTTGCAATCTGCTATTTCTGCGGCACTGATTCCTGTCGGTGTGCTGCCGCCGTCGTAGAAGTGCATCTTTCGGGCGTAGGCAGGCGTCGAGCCCGACTTGCTCTCCACGCGCATAATCCATCGATAGGCACCCACGGTCACCGTGCCGTCGTTGCCAAGGCTCAGTTCGCCGTCGATGTTCACATAGTAGAACGGGTCGACTGATGTGGCCGTCGTACCCTCGTAGGTGCCGTAGAGCGTGTAGGTGTCCTCCATGGTCTGCATGGTGGCCAGCACGCCGGTGTTCTTCGCCTTCAGCGTGGCGTTCGGCGTGGTGAACGCGTAGTTCTCCAGGTCCTCCTTCGGCTTGAAGACGTAGGGCATGTTGGCGAGCAGCACGTCGTCCAGGCTCATCTTCTTCAGGAACACCCACATCTCGTCCGAGGCCTCCGTCTCCGGGTTCGGCGCATTGGCTATCATGTTTATCTTGTAGAACGTGAACTTCGCCGCGTCAGCCTCCGTGATGGCGTGGTCGAAGGGCACGAGCCATGCCTGGAACTTGCCCGTGCGCGCCGCGCCGAGCGTCTTGACATAGATGGCGGCTTTCACCTCCGCGTCGTTCGTCAGCGTGTAGGCCATGCCGTCCTTCAGCGTCATAGCGTCGAACTTGGCCTTATACGTCCTGTCGCCTATCGAGCCCTTGGCGATGGTGACCGTCATCGTGAGGTCGTCGAGGTCGGTGCCCGTCCATCCCAAGAAGTCGATGCCCGTGATGGAGGGATTGTTCAGCGTGAAGGTCGCGCTCTCCACGGTGTATGTCGTCGGGTTCGCCGTTGCCACCGTGCCGCCGCTGAGGTCGTAGGTGATGTGATAGACGATGGGCGTCATGGTGCCCGTCACGGTGACGTCGCTGTTGGGCATCGTGAACGTGCCGTCGGTCAGCGTGACCTCCTGATTGTTGGCATCCTTCACCGTCAGGCTGACGTTTTCGTAGCCCGGCGTGGTGAGCGTCACGGGCAGCGCCACAGCGGCCTTGAGTTCATCGCCAACGGTTATCAAACCGTCGCCGACGGGCTTCACACCATTTGTCAGGGTGACGGTGCAGAGCTTCGGCGTGAGCTTATGGCCGTTCATGGCGGCGAGGATGGCATTGAAATCAGCATCAGTATTTTTATGCTGACCGCTCAGCTCCGTTGCCGGAGTGGCATCGTTAACAAGAATGTAGCCATAAGAAACGCCCGTTTTGTAAAAGAATACATTTCGGGGGTTATAGCTGCTTGCTTTGATGAAGTCGGAAGCGTGGCTATAATAGATGCGATAGGAACTATATATAAAGATACCGTAGCTGTCAGCCCATGTGCTTCCGTCGGCTATGTTGGCTGTCAGCTGGCCGCCGCCAAAAGTAAAACGGCCATTTGAAAAGATGCCGTACTGCTGGCCTGTGGCGGTCACCGTGCCGCCGCTCATGGTGAATTCACTGTTACAATGGATTCCCCGGCTGAGATTACCCGTCGTAGCAGTAGCGGTGGCATTGACCGTGCCGCCGGTAATGGTGACATCATTGTTGGCATAAATGCCGTAAGCATCACCCGTGACCGTGACCATGCCGCCGTTGATAAAAACGCTATTTCCGAATAGGCCATTATTACTGTCAGCAGCATCGCCACCGTTTATCGTCAGCGAACCGCCATTGATGGTGACGTCGCCCGAAGCATAAACCGAGGCATTATTGTAGGTGGCATCCTTGTTGACGGTGACGGAACCACCATTGAGGGTGAAGGTTTCGTAGATATCAACTTCTCCGTAGGCCTTGATGTCACCACCATTGACAGTCAGGCTTCCAAGAGATATGGCTTGGTTTCCTCCTTTGCCACTGACGGTCAGCTTACCCGTCTGGTTCTCCTGACCGTAAATGGTCAGGTTCTCCTCACCGATGCTGGCATAAATGCCATAATTATCCTGCGTTGGTATGATAGTCATGTTCGCCCCGTCGGCAAGAATCAGCGTGACATTGTCCGTCAATTGGACTCTACAAGGATAGGTGACATCGCTGTTCACCACATACGTGCCTGCGGCCAGGCTGACATAGTTACCCCCATATTCGTCCACCGTCACCGGCTCTTCGCCCGTCAGCGCGGTGTACTCGGTCACCGTCTGCTCCTTGCCGTTCTCGTCGATGTACGTCACCGGCTCGCCAGCCCACGCCGTGGCGCAGGCCATCCACACTGCGGCCAGCGCACACGCTGCCCGCCGAATCATTCCTTTGGTTAAGATTTCTCTTTTCATATTTTATTCGTCAAATGTTTTACCTTCATGCATACAAGCGCGCCGGAGCGGCTCCCCCCGTCCCTCATCGGTCCGGGAAGAGCCGCTCCGAGCCCCTTCTTGATGGTGTCTAAGACTATATGTCTGGCTGTATAAATAATATCGAGACCACCAAACATTAAGGCCACTTTCTTCGCGTCCTTAACATTAATTATATGTGGTGTTCTCGTCATCATTTCTGTGTCTTGCTATTCCGTCGTTTAGTCCGATTGGGTGATTAGGTTACTTGTCGTTGTAGTGTTCCTCAGCCTCCTTGGAGTATTCTACGCTGTAGATCATAGGCTGTCGAAGTATTTCTGCATGTCCTCGGGAGTGTGGCACACGATGGTCTCGCCACGTGCTGACTCCTGGCGAGCCTTCTGGATGCTGCGGCGCATGGCGGGGGTAATGGCGCGGTTGTCGGCGATGGTGGCGATGCGCACTGAGGCGATGCCGCGGATAAGCTTC
>CACXAG010000190.1 GCA_902765585.1 uncultured Prevotellaceae bacterium | reverse complement strand
TGCCGTGACTGACAACGACCTCGTGGCTGGAACGGGTGCTACCGTGGAAACGATCGACGGTGAGTACACCAACATGATTCTGAACAACGTTGGAGGCAACATTGGCTTCTACTTCGCAGCTGGCCAGACAGTTGCCGCGAACCGTGCTTACCTGCACTTCGCCACATCGCTGGCTCCCGAGGCGAGCTCACGTATGGTGATGGTGTTTGGCGACGAGACGACAGGCATCAACGACGCTAAGCGTCTGAATAATAAAGAAGAAATAACAAATATCTACAACTTGAGCGGTCAGCGTGTAGCACAGCCCACAAAGGGTCTCTATATCGTGAACGGCAAGAAAGTAATCATTAAATAAAGAAAAGGAGGACACAACAATGAAAAAGACATATCAGACCCCGACAATGACAGTTGAGAAGGTTGATACCACTCAGATAATTGCTGCCAGCGCCCAAATGTATGGTCAGGATGCCACTGGCACTGCCATGGGTCGTAAAGGCTATATCTTTGAAAAGCCGCACGGCCAGCCCATTGCGGGCGAGCCGTGCGGCTTTTTGCATGCCTGCTGTCAGTTAGTTTTTCAGCGAATAGGTGATGGTGGTCACTACGCGGAGCTTCTTGATATAGGGCGTGTTCTCGTCGCGATTGTCAATCTCGAACTGGCCCTGCCCAGCGGTCTGAATCTCACCCAGCTTGGCGTTGCTGGCCTCGGCAAACTGCTCAGCGGTCTTCTGCGCGTTCTTGATGGCTTCTGACATCATCTCGGGCTTCATCTGCTGGAACGAGGCATATTCATAATGGGCATCGCTGTTCTCAATGGCCACGCCCTGCTTCAGCAGTTCGGCCTGAAGGAAGATGGCCTTGTTCACCTGTTCCACCTTATTAGTGGCGACGGTGATGGTGGTGGAGACAATGTAGCGGAAACTCTTGTTGTTCTCGCCCCACTCGCGAGCCTCGAGGTCGTTGATGGACGGCGGGTTGACGGTCATCTCCTTCTCGTCGAGTCCGTTCTGCTTCAAGAACCTCTTGATCTTGTCTGTCTGCTGGTTGATGCTTTCATAGAGCATGGGCAGGTCGTTGCCAGTCACCTTGGTGCCGATGCTCCACGTCACCTTGTCGGCAGGCACCTCGCGCTCAGCCAGGCCCTTGACAGTCACATGGCGGTCCTTGTTGGCAAAGTTGTCAATGCCAGCCTTGATGAACCACCCTAAGCAAATGATTCCTACTGCTATCAACGCAGCAGCGATTAAACGATTATCTTTCATCTTTAATTGGAATTAGGAATTAAGAGTTTAAGTTTCTTAAGTTTTATTTTACCACAGATTGCGCAGATTGCACAGATTTTGGCTGCGCGTTGACGATGCTATTGCGCAGATTATATTTGGATTTCTCAGATTATTGCTGCGCATGGAATCAGTGTAATCCGTAATATTGCGACAAAAACCCAATAAAAAATCTGTGCCATCTGCGTAATCTGTGGTTATTATAATACATGCGAAAGTTGTATTATTATTTGTTCTTGCCGTGGACACTCTTGATCTTCATGCCCAGCTTGCCTGGCAGGATGGCGTTGAGCGTGACACCCACAATGGCTGCAAGGGCCAGTCCGGAGAAGTGGATGGGACCGATGGCCACATTGTCGTCAGCACCATATTTGACGCCAATGGCGATGACCAGGATAGAAGCTGCCACAAAGACGTTGCGCGAGGAGTTGAAGTCGACGCTGTCTTCCACCAGGTTGCGCACACCGACGGCAGAAATCATGCCATAAAGGATGAGGCTCACACCGCCAATGGTGGCAGCGGGCATCAGGCCGATGAGGCAGGCGAACTTGGGACAGAACGACAGCAGGATGGCGAAGAAGGCTGCTAAGCGGATGACGGCAGGGTCGAAGACCTTAGTGAGGTTCAGCACTCCGGTATTCTCGCCATACGTGGTGTTGGCAGGGGCACCGAAGAGCGAAGCCAGTGCCGTGGCCAGTCCGTCGCCCATCAGCGTGCGGTGCAGTCCGGGCTCCTTCAGAAAGTCTTTTCCAACAGTAGAAGAGATGGCACACATATCGCCGATGTGCTCCATGATGGTAGCAATGGCTATTGGCATGATGGCGATGATGGTTGAGACGAGGAACGTGGTGTCCACGTTGTCAAAGACTGCCAGCGCGGTCTGCTCCCTGCTGAAAGGCAGTCCAATCCAAGCGGCATCGTCCAGCGCAGCAAAGTCCACCTCGCCCATCACGACCGCCAGCGTGTAGCTGACCAGTACGCCCAACAGAATGGGGATAATCTTGAGCAGTCCTCTGCCCCAGACGCTGGCAATGATCACCGTCGCAATGGCTACAATGGCCAACAGCCAGTTGGTGGTGCAGTTCTGTATGGCACTGCCCGAGAGCACCAGACCGATGGCGATAATCATCGGGCCCGTCACCAATGGCGGGAAGAACCGCAGCATCTTCTCGATGCCGAACGACTTGATGAGGCCAGCCATCACGAAATAGCACAGTCCGGCGAAGAAGACGCCTATGCAGGCATAGTCCAATGCCAGCGTCTCACTCATGCCCTGCTCTATGCCCAGTGTCTTGACAGACATGTAGCCGCCGAGGAAGGCAAACGAGGAGCCGAGGAAGGCCGGCACCTGCAGCTTGCTTACGAGGTGGAAGACCAGTGTGCCGATGCCTGCAAACAGCAGGGTAGACGACACGGAGAGTCCTGTCAGTACGGGCACCAATACCGTGGCGCCAAACATGGCAAACAAATGCTGGATGCCTAAGATAACATACTTGGGCATGCCCAGCTTTCTGGCATCTGTGATGCCCTCTTTTTCTGTGATGTTCATCTTTTCTGATAGTTTTGTTGTTAATCTGGGTGCAAAGATATGAAAAAATAAAAAAATAAAAGAATAAAAAAATAAAAGAATAGCAGTGTTTTCAAGATGATACATTTTCTGCGACCATACTTGGATGATGTAACTTTTGCTTTTGCAGGAGTTACTTACGCACGGAAAAGCCCCCATGTTGTTTGGCCTTTTTCCTGTTTTTTCGTAATTTTGCCGTCCGAAAACCGAAAAAGCCAATATCTATATGTACAAGAAACTATTTCTGACAGCGGCGCTGATGACGGCCGGCCTGTCAATGAATGCACAAACCACCCTGGCGAAGGAGTTTAAGAGTACGAGTAACGGCAATCCCATCAGCGGCAGCGTGTTCTGCGCTGACCCCACGGCGCTCGACTACAACGGGCGACTCTACGTCTACGGTTCCAACGACCACCAGGAATTTCTCATCAACGACAAGAAGGGGGATAACAGCTATGGTACCATCAAGTCGATGGTGGTATTCTCGACCGACGACATGGTGAACTGGACCTTCCACGGCACGATAGACGCGGCTACGCTCTGCGCCGGCTGGCACCCTGCCCAGTGGAACAGGGGATTCATGAACTCGTGGGCTCCGTCGGTGACCTGGCGCACCCATAAGCGTTCCAAGCAGGACGAGTTCTTCCTCTACTTTGCCAACACCAGCCACGGCGTGGGCGTGCTGAAGGCCAAGTCGCCCCTGGGACCGTGGTCGTCACCGCTTGAGGAGGCGTTGATTTATAAGGAAATACCGGGTGCCCTGCAGCAGTCTGCCAACTTCGACCCCGGCGTGGTGGTCGACGACAATGGCGACGGCTGGCTGACCTTCGGCGGACTGGACTATGACGCGGGTGGCACCGACCTGCTTCCCGGCAATACCCGTATCATCAAGCTGTCGGCCGGAATGGTCACCATCAACGGTTCGGCCATCGAGATACCGGCTCCTTATCATTTCGAGGCTAACGAGCTGAACATGATTGGCGGCAAGTACGTCTTTACCTATTGCACCAACTGGGCTTCCCGCAATAGTGCCGACTGGAATGCCTACAAGGCCGCGCACGGCATCACTGCCAGCATGCCTGGCCATGCCACGATGGCCTATATGGTGTCCGACAATCCCACCGACCCCAACTCCTGGGTCTACAAGGGTGAGTACGGCCCCCACACGTCGGCCCCCAACAACCACTCCCACCTGCACAAGTTCCAGGGCAACTACTACCACATCTACCACGACTGTTCGCTGCTGGAAAGCATGAAGAACAATAAGGCCGTGGACAGCAGTGCCGGCACCTATCGCTCTATGTGTGTGAACAAGGCCACGGTGAACGAGGAGACGGCGACCATCAACAGGGTCAGCATCACCTCAAGAGGCGTGGACGCCATCAAGAACCTGAATCCCTACGAACTGCAGCAGGCCGAGACCATGGCCACCAGTGGCGGCATCGAGTACGAGGACTTCACCAACATCACGCCCCAGACCAGCATCAACAAGTTGGGCAACGAGGCGTCGGAGAACCTGCAGGTGCAGATGCACAGCGGCTCGTGGGTGATGCTGCGCAATGTGGACTTCGGCACCGCCGGCGCTACGAAGTTCACGCTCCGCGCCAAGGGAACGGGAACGCTGGAGATTCGGACCGACAGAAAGGGCGCCACGCCCGCGGCAACCCTCAATTTCTCGTCGAGCGACATGAGCGACCAGACCTTCGACGTGGATGCCACGAAGCTCCAGGGCGTCAAGGCCGTCTATCTCGTTGCCGCTTCCGCCAATGATTTCTA
>CACXAG010000189.1 GCA_902765585.1 uncultured Prevotellaceae bacterium | reverse complement strand
GTAAGTGAAAAATCTGACATGGCAAAATCCTGGGCAACTTTTTGTTGCTCAGGAACTTATAAACAAAGTTAAACTAAAGTGCTGCGGAATTTAGGTTATTGACAAAACCATCGTAATCGAATTGGAACTCAGGATTGTCTTCTCCCTCCTCGCGGGTACAAGACTGGGCTGTAATAGTCAATGGTGCCTTCTTAATGGTGTAACTATAATCAAGCACATCTTTTATTTTATAACCATTAGTCTTATAAGTTAGATTCATGTGTTTTGTATAGGTGCCTGCATTAATCACTGAGGTTTCCATATTCTCAAATGTTATTGGAAAGTCTGTCTTATAGGCAATAAGATGTCGGTCGCCACTATAGGTAAAATTACTCAGAAATTCACAGATTGGCTCAATCTTGTTTGCATAATTACTCCACGGTTTTGTTGACTTAAATTCGTCCGGATAGAACACATAAAACCGGCAACCTTCTCCTGTACCATAAAGCAAAGTGTTACTCGTGTCCGTGGTAGGAGGAGTAGAGCCTAAAATAATCACCTTCTTCAATCCTGAGCAATTCCAAGAGAAAGAACTGTCAAGTTTCCTTACAGACGATGGGATATATAATTCGGTAATTGAGGAGCAAGAACGGAAAGCAGACCAACCGATAGCAGTCACTTGAGGGCCTATGGTCACTTCGCTTAGCGAATTATGCATTGCAAATGGTGAATAACCATTTTTTGAACTTTCCGTATAAGAAAGAGTCCGACCCAAATAAAGCGATTCCAACGGACAATCGTAGAACAAGCCATATGCATCTCCATTAGATGCAAAATAAAAATGACCCCCTTAAAGCGATTGCTTTTCGGGGGCTTTTTTGTAGTTTTGTATACCGTCCTGACTGATGGGTTAATACAAAACGAAAGAAAATCATGACAAAATTACGAAATTTATTGCGATGTTACGCAATGGGGATGGGAATAAGAAGCATTTCAAGTGCATTTCATGTCTCGCGTAACACAGTGCGCAAGTATGTGCGCAGGTATCAGGAGAGCGGTATGACTCTGGAGCAACTGACTGCCATGTCGGAAGAAAAGCTGCAGGAGATGTTCCTTGACGACTGTAACCGCAGCCGTAAGCCCACCCCTCGTAAGGAGGCATTGGAGGCGCTGGTTCCTGACTATGTGAAGCGGCTGAGCCGCAAGGGCGTGACCGTCAAATCCCTCCATGAGGAATACCTCAGGGAGCATCCTGACGGCTACCTGTATTCCAGCTTCAAGCGTGCGATACGCCAGTACAAGTATCAGGTGAGGCCTGTAGGCCATGTGGAGCATCCGGCAGGAGACCGGATGTACGTCGACTACGCCGGCGGCAAGCTGGAGATTGTGGATGCCGAGACGGGTGAAGTGCGCAGCGTAGAGGTCTTCGTGGCTATCCTGCCATGTAGTCACTACACCTACTGCGAGGCGGTCTGGTCACAGAAGAAGGAGGACCTTATCGTGGCCTGCGAGAATGCACTTCATTTCTTCGGCGGTGCTCCGACGGCCATAGTCCCGGACAACCTGAAGGCTGCAGTTACTCGGAGTGACCGCAACGAGCCTGTCATCAACGAGGACTTCGCAGCAATGGCTGAATTCTATGACATGGCCGTATTCCCTGCAAGGGCACGCCACCCAAGGGACAAGGCTCTGGTGGAGAATGCCGTGAAGCTGATGTACCGCTCCGTCTATGCGGATATAGAGGGTCTGGTCTTCCACGACCTCGTGTCCCTGAACGGGGCCATCCGCAAGTCCCTGGAGGATTTTAACGACAGGAAGATGAGCGGCAGGAACGAGTCCCGCAGGGAATTGTTTGAGGAGGTGGAGAAGGACTACCTCCAGCCCCTTCCCGCAGTCCGCTATCAGATGAAGGCGCGCAAGACGGTGACCGTCCTGAAGAACAGCTACGTGCTGCTGAACAGACACCATTACAGTGTCCCCAGGGAATACATCGGCAAGCGCGTGGACATCATCTACGACTCAGACACTCTCCAGATCTTCCACGGCCTGAAACTGGTCACCTGCCATCAGCGTGACGACACGCCGTACGGCTACACGCAAAAGGAAGCCCATAACCTGCCCGGGAGGCACGGCTCCTACGAGAAGGACCTCGACGAGGTCTACGAGCGTGCCGGAGCCATCGATAATATCCTGCTCAACTACCTCAAGGAGGTGACTGTCCAGAAGAAGTATCTTCCGCAGGCCTTCCGCACCTGCCGCGGCATCATGTCGCTGGAAGGTAAGTACGGACTTGCACGTCTGGTTGCAGCTTGTGCCTGCGCATCCGAGGGACGTCTCTACGGCTACAATGAGGTCAGGGAGATACTGGAACGTGGCGACGACGTGGACTTTATGCCGTCTGACGACGAGCACCCGGAATCCGCTCCCGGCCACCTGCCACAGACGCACAGGAACATACGCGGCAGGGAATACTACTCAGATCTATCACTCAACAACAAAAAAGACAACGACAATGGAAAAAGACAGTAAGACAGCACCGATAATGCTGGAAAAAGAACAGAACCGGGTCACGCTCGACCTGATGCACAGGATGAGACTCACGGGTATGGCGGCAGCCTTTGAGGAGAGCCTCGCATCCACCTATGCCGAGTCCATGACTCCGGACGGCTTTGTCTCATGGCTTCTCGCAAGGGAATGGGACTACCGCTCATCAGCAGCCATAGAGCGGCTGATACGCGGAGCCTCATTCCGCTACAACGCCTATCCTGAAGAGATAGATTACAGCTACAACAGGGGGCTCAACCAGAACCAGATGGAGCGGCTGCTCTCGCTCGACTTTATACGTCAGGGGCAGAATCTCTTCATCACCGGCTCCGCTGGAACCGGCAAGAGCTTCCTGGCAACGGCAGTAGGCTATCATGCCTGCAAGAACGGAATCAGGACGCTGTACTCTAACACGTCGAAGCTTCTCAGTGCCCTCAAGGTGGCGAAGGCCAAGAACACAATAGAGGCAGAACTCAAGAAGATCGAGCGGTGCCAGCTGCTCATCCTCGACGATGCCTTCCTTGTACCTCTGGATGCCAAGGAACGTCCAATACTGCTGGACATCATCGAAGACCGTCACGAAAGAAAATCAATAGTGATGGCATCACAGCTGCCCGTCGAAAACTGGTATGATGCCATCGGTGACCAGGCTGTCGCTGATGCCGTGCTTGACAGAATCGTCCACTCCTCACACCGTATAGAACTGACTGGCGAAAGCATCCGGAAGATGAAAGCCAAAAAGTAATCGGACAAAATAAAAATGACCCCGTCAGTCAGGACTTTACAGGGGTCAAAAACAAAAGGTTTTCAGGGGTCAACGCCGCTTTGCCCTCGGGGGTCAAACACGCGCGGCTTTTCCAGCCACTTCTCCGGCGAAAGACTGCTCACCTTGGCGAAATCTCGCTTGAAGGTTGCCAGCGAGCGTCCTGTGTAATTGGCCAGTTCCGAAAGGGTGAACTCGTACATATAGTTGGAGTTGAGGAAGTCGAGGATGTCTATCTTCCACGACTCGGCAAAGTCGAAGAGCGTGGGATAGAAGCGGTCATCTGCACTAAGGAGTGCCAGAACGCCCTCGCGCAGTTTCAGGTTCATCAGTTCCTCCGATGGGTTTACGTTACTCTCGGCGTAGGGCATCATCGACAGGAACAGGCTTTCCACCTGAGGCAGCCTGGGTAGCAGGATGACGCTCTCATCGAAGCGTGGCAGTGAAGAATCGAGGGAAGGACGATCCAACTCACGGAAGTATGTACGAAGGAAGTCTCGCTGGAATACAAGTGTAATACACTGGAAATCCTCTTTGTCAAGCGGATATTTGCGGGTCTTGATACGGTGGTCACGGCGCAGGAATACACACTGCCCACTGCCGACCTTCAACTGCTGACGGCCATCGTCAACGGTCATCTCTCCATGCAGCACATATCTCAACTGGTGTGCCTCCATACGGTCGGTGTAGTGCTTGTCACCCTGCTGGATATAGATGAAGAACACATCGGAGAACTGACGGACGCTGGATTCTTGCTGACTTATCATGCTTGAAGTTTAGTAGGAAATTTCGTATTTGTCCTGCTGTCTATACAGTTCGAGGAACTTCTCGGCAATCAGTTCCGGCGAATGCTTCGTGTCTGGTGCTATGACATCACAGACAGTCACGAGTCCGACATAGATGCCTTTCTCTTTCAGTTCCTCATGCAGTGTCTTTCCCAATGCTTTCAGTGCAGCCTTGCCGACTGAGACACCTGTGTACTGGCTGGCAGGGGAGTCGCCCAGGATGCCGCCTGTCAGCAGGATGGCTCCGCTCTTCTGCTCTGCCTGTTTGGGGATGACGAGCTTTGTGCAATGCAGGGCACTTGCCACATCCACCTGATAGTGTCTGAGGAAGTTAGCATTGTCGAACTCAGTGGCTGTGCCACCCTCCAGTACGGCTGCATTATACACGAGTACGTCAACAGCATCGAACGTGCCTTGTATCTCTTTGAAAGCCTCCGTCAGTGTCTCTGGCTTCTCGCAGTCAGCCGCATAGACATAAGTCTCAATGCCAGCCGTTTCAAACTCTGCCTTATAGCCGTTGAGCCTGTCAAGGTTTCTTGAAATCAGTATCACACGGAAATCATTCTCACCGAAAAGTCTGGCAACGGCGTTTCCCAGTCCCTTTCCGGCACCTACTACTACAATTGTTTTCTTGTTCATATTCTTAGTCCTCTTGTTTTAAAAGTTTTCTACCAAGTTCAAAGGCATTCTCCAAATCCTTGGGGAACTGTGCATCCCTGTATGCTCCCTTTTCTGCTTCACTAAACGTCTCACAGATATATTTTGAATAGTCGTCAAACTGATATGTGTTGAAGGCAAACGCTATCAGCGGTTTCTTGAAGTATGCTTCCAGGAAATTCTCCCCCAGTTCCATGTTTTCCCT
>CACXAG010000188.1 GCA_902765585.1 uncultured Prevotellaceae bacterium | reverse complement strand
GGTCGAGCTCAACTTGACATTACCACACTGTTCTAACCAGCCAGTAATACGACCGTTATACAGGTAGCTGATGGCCAGGCGCTCGTTGTCTATCAACAGGGGTATCAGCTCGTGCACGTTGTCGGCAACCAGATTACGCTCCGGGTCGACAATGAAGCTGCGATACTTCAAGATGGGTGACGAGAGGTCTATCTTGACATTCTCGCCCAGGAACCAACGCTCCACCTCGTCATAGCCCCAGCGTGTCTGCGGATTGACGGAGGTCAGACCCTGAACAATCATCTTGACACGCTCAGGCAGTTCGTTGATGCGGGGGCGGCCTTCATTCTTCTTACGCATCATGACGCGCTCGTTTTGGCTGAGCGGACTCTCACCCAGCCATAGCGTCATCAGCGTGATGCCCAACGAATAGAAGTCGACAGCAGGGGTAATCTCTACCTCACCGTCAATGACGTCGTTATACATCTCGGGAGCCGCATAGACGGGCGTTCGGGCCTGAGTAGTGCGGTGAATCTTCTCATCATTGCCCAGCACGCTGGAGATGCCGAAATCGCCCAGCACCACTTCGCGGTGGTTAGTGTCACGGAAGAAGTAGTTGCCTGGCTTGATATCCTTGTGGATGATGTTGTTGTTATGGCAGTAAGCCAGTGCGGCCGCAGCCTGAAGGGCAATTCGTCGGAACTGATTGAAGTCACCATCCAGGTCATAATCGTTTAGCGTGCCCCCCTGGAGGTATTCCATGAGTTCATAGTCACGGTTCTTACCGTCAACATAGGTTTTTCCGTAGTCCTCTATCTTGACGATCATCTCCATGCCGATGTTCTGGATGATACGCATGAGCGTCTTCTTGATGGTGAAATTGGGGTAGTATATCTTCAGCACACGCTCTCCCTCTTCGCCCTCTACCAAGAAGACCTGGGCCTCACCGGAATTATCGCTAAGACACTTGATGCTATGATAAAGCCGCCCCTTCAACAGGAATTCCACTTCGCCACCGGTCTGCTGCGACTGGTTGTCAGGACGTAGCGTCAGATCGCCATTAGCAGCGGTTCTGTGGTCTGCCACACGACGAGTGGCATCGGTTTGAGGCTCAGCAACACGGTAGGTAGCATCGGCATTAGAGTCTGCCACACGGTGGGTGGCATCGTTAGAGGATTGTGGTTTCCTTATGGTTTCGTCCATGATATTTATTTATCGTCTTTAATGTCTCCAGAATTGTTCTTACCTAAAATCACCCATTTGCCACCCATCTGAGGTTTGGCACAGCCACAGGGACTGCTATGCATGGCATGCTTGTAGTTGCATACCCACGCCAGACGGACACCTACAGGTTTGCTGGCCATGGCATAATTACGAGCCTTGGCAGGCGATGCTGTGGTGGGAACGGCCATCTTGTCGAGTATGGCAGACAACATCTTCACCCTCATAGCCTTCCGTTCTTCCAACTCTTCCTTGGTCATCCGTTTCGACTCAGGCTTTGTGATAACAGGATTCTCAATACCCTCGTCTTTAGCCAGAAGTGTCAACACTCGCTCACGCAATTTGTTGTTCTCCTGTTCACGGATGATGTCACGCTCTGAGTTATAAGGCAACGCGTTCTCCAACTTGGTATAGTCCTGCACAATCTCCATCATCTCCTGATAGTCTGGATTCTGCTGCATTTCCTTCACCAGCATGCGGGCCTCATCAGTCAACGCCGTACCGCACTTCTTGCAGAAGGCAAAGTCGTTCAGAGAATGGCATGTGGGACATACCAGCCCGCCTCGGGGACTACCGCATTCAGGACAATAGGCTTCGTTGCCAGAGAGGAAGGCACCGCAGAAGGAGCAGATGTCCTTCCGGATGTAATGGTGGCACACTTCACAGAAATCAGCATCGGGATCCATCTCTGCTCCACAATAGGGACACGTGGTCTTATTAATGGGTTGACCGCATTGGGCACAAAACAGGGCTTCCGGTTCATTGATGGCACCGCAGAAGGGGCATTCCTTACCTGCTATCTGTTGCTGTTGCATCTGCAACTGCTGCACTGATACTGCCTCACTCTGCAGGGGCATCTCCTGCTGCAATTCCTGTGGGCGAACAGTGCTTTGCGTTGTTTCATTGGTGATATTATTGTCGTCTATCATGATGGTTTAGTAATAATTGAATGCAAAGATAGCAAATAATTTCGAAATAAAACAAAAAAACCGCCGTAAATTTATTTACGACGGCATTTTTTCGGTATTTCGTATAAAATATCCTTACCAAAGGGGCAAACGCTCGGACTTGGGGATGAACATCTTGTCACCTTCCTTGACGCCAAAGGCCTCATACCACATATCAATGTGCGGCAGGGCACCATTGACGCGCCAACGGCCCAGCGAGTGGGGGTCGCTCTTGGTACGGTTGCGGATTTCAGCCTCGGTTACGTTGCCGGCCCAGACCCCAGCATAGGCCAAGAAGAAGCGCTGATCAGCAGTCAGTCCATCGATGACAGGCAGGCGATTGCGCTTCGTGGCATTCTTATAGGCATACCAAGCCACCTGCAGTCCACCGTGGTCAGCCAGATTCTCGCCTAACGTCAGACGACCGTTGGCATTGAGGTCGGGCAGCACCTTGATCTTCGAGAAGAAGTCGGCATATTTGTCGGTACGTTCTGTAAAGTTCTTTCCGTCAGCTTCCGTCCACCAGTCGTGCATGTTTCCGTCCTTATCGAACTGGCGTCCCTGATCGTCGAATCCGTGTGTCATCTCATGGCCGATAACAACACCGATAGCGCCATAATTAAAAGCGTCGTCAGCCATTGGGTCAAAGAATGGAACTTGCAGAATACCAGCCGGGAAGCAGATTTCGTTCGTGGTAGGGTTATAGTAGGCATTGACAGTCTGCGGGGTCATGTGCCACTCGTCGCGGTCAACAGGCTTGCCGGCCTTCTCCTCAATATTGTGGGCGACATGCCAGCGGTTGCACTCCTGCATATTCTCAAAGTAAGATTTTTTCGCATCAATCTTCAGGGTCGAAATATCCGTCCATTTGTCGGGATAGCCTATCTTGACATAGAAGGTGTTGAGCTTCAGCAGGGCGTTGACCTTAGTCGAATCGTCCATCCAGTCCTGAGCGGCAATGCGCTCACCCAAGGCAATGCGCAGGTTCTCAACCAGCGTCTTCATACGCTCCTTGGAGGTGGCGGGGAAGTACTTCTTGACGTAGATGCGACCCAGGGCCTCACCCATCACGCCCTGCACCTGGTTGGTGGAGCGGCGCCACAGGGGATGGTCCTCCTTGCGGCCTGAGAATACCTTGCCATAGAAGTCGAAGCTGGCAGCGCGCACCGCGTCGTTCAGGTAGCCTGTAGAAGCCTCGATGATACCCCACTCCATCACGTCGCGGTATTCGGCAGGCGTCATCGTGGCGAAGAGTTTGTCAGCAGCCTCCATGAATGCAGGCTGTCCGACTATCATGTCCTGGATGTACTGGCTCTTGATGCCCCTGGCATTCATCTGGCGCTCCAACTGGAAGTGCGGATACTTGCTGTCGAACTCTTGCAGCGTCATCTTGTTGTAGTTGGCCTGAGGGTCACGGAGTTCGGTACGAGACTTACTGGCCTTAGCCAGGGCGGTCTCCACCTTCAGGATGTTCTTCATCTTCTTTTCGGCTGCTCCTTTCTTGAAGCCGAAGAGCTGGAACATGCGGACAATGTGCTTCTTGTAGGCCTCACGGATCTTTACGGTAGCCTCGTCATTCTCCACATAGTAGTCCTTCTGCCCCAGCGTCAAGCCGCTCTGGTAGATGTTGAGGATGTTCTCAGTGGCATTCTTGTCGTCAGCACCGATGAAGGCTGCAAAGAATTCCTGTTCACCATAAGGTGCCAACTCCATCTGCACGGCAAAGAGCTGGTCCTTGGTCTTAGCAGCCTCCAGTTTCTTGATAATCGGCATCACGGGGCTCAGACCTTCCTGCTCGCGACGGGCAGAGTCCATAGCCAACTTGTAGAGGTCGCTCAGCTTCTGTTCTACACTACCCTCGGGATAGCTGTTCTCCAGCAGTTCCTTCAGGATTCCGTTGATGCGCTTGTTGTTGTCTTCGGCCAGACGGTCGAAGCTGCCAAAGCGCGAATAGGCAGGGGGCAGCGGATTGGCTTTCATCCAACCACCGCAGGCATACTCGTAGAAGTCGTCAGCCGGGCGTACGCTGGTGTCGAGGTCGTTGAGATTGATACCTGAGCGCAGCTGTGCCGAAGCCGTTACGGTCATCGTTGCTAATGCCATCATTGTTAAAAGTTTCTTCATAGTTTTCCTAATCTTTAAATATTCTAATCTTTTAATCTTAATTTTTAATCTTTCATCTCCTCGAGTTCTTCCGAGAGTTTCTCCCAGCGTTCCACCTCCTCGTCCAGCGATGCCTTGGTGGTCGTGTATTCTGTGACTAACTCCATGTTCGAGGCATGCTCCGGATTCATCAGCAGGTTATCGAGTTCTTTCAG
>CACXAG010000187.1 GCA_902765585.1 uncultured Prevotellaceae bacterium | reverse complement strand
TCAAGTGCTGCTGATAGGCTTTCTCGGAGGCATAGATTTCGAGGATGCGAATCTTTGTGGAGTCCTCGGCACTCTGCATCGGGTAGAGGCAGATAACACATCCCACGTGGTTATGCAGGTGACCCCAAAAAATGTGTACCTTTGTACCCGAAATGAAGCAAAGTTTGAATGTTGAATCAGTTAACGACTACGCTCGCTACGTCGGAGCAGAGGAGTTGCATCCGCTCGTCTCGATTATACATATTAAAGGATGGGTACTACTGTTCTCGCCTGAACTGCTTCACGGCACAGACCTCGGACGACGCATAGATAACTATCATTTCTTCTCCTACAAGAAAAAGCTTCATTCTTTTGGTGGATTGAAGATAATTACCTAATTTTGCAGCCGAAAACATTAATTCTATCACAAAATAAACAAAATTGTAGCAAAAAATGAACGGAATGACAATGATGATGGCCAGATGCCGAGCGGTTCATAGACGAAGATAACACTTTGTTCGTGAAACTGCCGGATGACTGTGTCTTGTCGTTCGTTGAGTTCTTTGACATATTGCTACAATTGTCGAGGGTTTTGTGATAGAGTATTTCTCCCAAGAAACACTCTATATATGCTGTAGGTTCGTACATTTGTACATGCCTACTTACTCTTGCGCCCCAATCTTTGGGGCTGTATATATGATATTGTTTATTGATAAGTGATTAGAATGATGTTGATTATGCAGAAGAAAAATAGACCGATTAACGAATTTAAGAAACAGACAAATGATGACACAGAGGACTTAGACGACATGTATAACAGACTGCTTAAACAATTTCTAAGTGAGGGCATGGAAGTCGTCGATGACAAGGATTCCTCTGGTAATCTTGCTGACGACGAGGAAGAGGATCCTGAGGACTTGGAAGAGGATCTTGAGGAAGAGGAAGATGACCTTGAGGACGATGAAGAAGATGATGATGATGAACTGGCTCTGGATGAATTCCTTGAAGACAGCCTCGACGCTGACCATGTATCTTTTCCTGATGGGGAGGTAGAGCAGAACAATAATATCAGCGTCAAAGTGGAAATACTGCGCCCCATTCCTAATCCCCGTGAGGAATTGGACAAGCTGGTGGGCTGTGCTGACATCAAGCGACGCATGGATGAACTGGTAGCCCTGACCCGCTACAACAAGATGATGCGGGAACTGTTTCCTAACGGCAAACAGCACGAGGTGTCACTGCACAGCGTGTTCCTCGGTCGCCCAGGAACAGGAAAGACCACGGTCTGCAAGATATTCGGTTCGCTGCTGCGACAGGCAGGAGCACTATCCAAGGGACATGTGGTCGTTTGTGACCGCGGCACTTTTATCGGTACCCTGTGGGGTGACGAGGAACGCTCCATGAGGCAGGTGCTGGAGATGGCCAAAGGCGGCGTGCTGATGGTGGACGAGGCCTACCTGCTGAACGGCAAGCATGAGAACGACCCAGGAAAGCTCGTCATCCAGTTGCTGATGAACGTCCTTGCCGACGAGACGCAGCGTGACATCGCTGTCGTGCTCTGCGGATACAAGGAACCCATGATGAAGCTGCTTGATACCAATCCCGGCCTGCTGTCGCGAATACCCAACAAGTTCGAGTTTACAGACTTCACGGTCGATGAACTGCTGGAAATCACCAAACGCCGCATCAAGGACTATGACTACCGGTTCACCGCTCCTGCATGGGAAAAGTATAGCCGTATGCTGGCCCAGGCTTACCAGGTGCGTAATCCGGAGACATGGGGCAATGCCCGTTTTGTCGCCAACCAACTGGAGCGTATCTACATCCAGCATGCCAGCAGGTGCGTAAGGCAACAGCCTAACGACAAGTCCGAGCTGCTGCTGCTCACTCCTGAGGACATTGTCCCTATCGAGATTCCCCGCCAGAAGACAAAAATTGGTTTCTAATTTGTAAAGTTGGATATGAAGATACGAATAATTCAGGAAAAATGAGTACCTTTGTCCCAAGTTTTAAGAGAATTAGTGATATGATACGATTAGAAAAATATAAGGTATGGTTATTATTAGCCGTCCTTTCCATTTGCGGAACAGCCAGCTTCGCCTCATGCTCTACCCATGAGGATAACACTACAGAAATTCCCACCGGTGGCAAAGTAGCCGAGATCCTGAACCGAGGAACAATCCTCTTTGGTACTACTGGCGACTACCGTCCATTGTCCTTCTGCGAACCCGATGGCACCTATTGGGGCTTTGGCATTGAGGTGGCCAAGGAAATAGCGAACAAGTTGGGGGTAGGCATTGAGTTCAAAAAGACCTCATGGCCTACGCTGACCGCCGATGTGCTGGCAGAACCTCAGAAGTTCGACCTCGCCATTGGTGGCATCACCATCACCGATGCCCGTCGCGAGACCATGCTCATGAGCGAGGGCTATCTGGCCAACGGCAAGACCATCCTTTGCCGTGCCTCGGAGGCAGGCCGCTACCAGTCGTTGGCCGACATCGACAAGCCCGAAGTCCGCGTGATGGTGAATCCAGGCGGGCTGAACGAGAAGTTTGCCAACGAGAACCTGACTCATGCCACCATCATCGTCCACCCCAAAAACGAGGAAATCCCGTCGCTCATTGCCGAGGGCGAGGCCGACGTGATGATTACGGAAATCACCGAGGCTCCCTATTATGTGCAGACCGATGCCCGGCTTGCAGCCCCGCTGTTGAATGCCCCCTTCACTCATGGCGAGATTGGCGTGCTGATGCAGAAGGGCCAGGAGGATCTGTTACAGGTGGTGAACAATGTCATCCGTCAGATGAAGGCAGACGGCTCACTTCAGAAACTGCACGAGAAGTACGGATTAGTGTACGAGTAATTCCTATTTTATATCACCACATCGAGCAACATCATCAGCACGAAGCCGATGGCAAAGCCGATGGTGCTGAGGTTAGAGTGCTGACCGCTGGAGGCTTCTGGGATGAGTTCCTCTACCACCACGTAGAACATTGCTCCCGCGGCAAAGGCCAGCATGTAGGGTAGGGCAGGCATGAGCAGCGAGGCCAGCAGGCAGCACAGCCCACTTACCGCTATCGGCCTCCATCTCCATCGCCGGAATCAGCAGCGACCATACCGATGCCGCCACCATCACGCCCGATGCAAAGCCCAACAGCGACTTCTGCAACCGAGCCGACATCTCGTCCTTCATGAAGAACACGAAGGCCGAGCCGAGCATCGTGCCCAGCAGTGGCGTCAGCAGTCCTATAAGCAATGTCGTTACCATCAGTTTCTGATTACTCTGTTTTTGTGAATCATTATTTCTTTCTAAATCTGGGTGTAAAGGTACGAAAACCTGAAGAATTATTGCTACCTTCGCGCCAAGTTTTTAAAAATATTAGGAAATATTTCCCCGCTGGCGAGAAGCCCGCAAAGAAACTGAAAGGATATGTTGTCAATATCCGCCAGGGCCACTACCAGGACCACCACCAGGACCTCCAGGCCAGCCGCCAGGACCACCGCCAGAAGCACCGCCAGAGTAGGACGTGAGGCTGACCGACGAGCCACTGCTTACTGTGGCGTCAGTAGCACCGTAGCCGCCAAAGATGGTGGTGCCATTGCTCTTCGATACACTATAGAGCGAGCTGCCTCCAGATACAATCCACGTCCCTGAGGCAGGAACCTTGAAGGCAAAGGCCGTTCCGTTCTGTGTGAACGAGTACCAGTTGCTGGTGCTGAGCGATGCCGTGTAGCACGACTGCGTCAGCGACGATCCGCTTTCGAGCGACGGATAGGCATATAGCGTTCCGCTCTCTACGTAGAGCTTGTAGCCCCCCTCGGTATTGGCGTCGATGGCCACTTCGGGACTGCTCTTGGTGGTATAGGCAAACACCGTAGCCCCCTTGATGTACAGGTTGCCGTTGGAGTCGATGGCATCGTTGCCGGTAGAGTAGGCCCCCACAAAGCCGCCAGAGAGCGTCATCGTGCTGGCGGAGTTGATGGCATCGTCAGCAGAATAGGCATAGATGACGCCACCCGTCACGTCGAGCGTGCTCTTGGTCTCCACCGCCTCGTGGTAGCTGGCCTTAGCGTAGGTCGTACCGCCGCTGATGGTCATCGCCCCGTCGGCCTTGATAGCCTTTGGCGACGTCTTCAGCGCGTCATCCAGTCGCTCGGTAGTGCTCGCGCTGGTAGTCGTGCGGATGGTGGTGTTGCTCGTGCTTGAGCAGTAGGCTATCTGTCCGGTGGTGATGGCCGAGATGTTGCCGCCGCTGATGTTCAGCTTACCGTCCACGCTGATGGCCTTGCCGCCGCTGCCGCTGCTGCTGAGCGTCAGTGTGCCTCCGCTGATGGTCATGTTGCCGTCGGCGCTCATCGC
>CACXAG010000186.1 GCA_902765585.1 uncultured Prevotellaceae bacterium | reverse complement strand
GGCTTCGACCGCATCACCGAGCGCCTGGAGCAGAAGGTGCACGAGACCATCCTGGAGGTCAACCTCAACGCCGTGGTCAGCAACCTGAACTACTACCGCTCCATGCTGAAGCCCGAGACCAAGCTCGTCTGCATGGTCAAGGCCGATGCCTACGGCGCTGGTGCCGTGGAGGTGGCCAAGACGCTGCAGGACCATCGCGTCGACTACCTGGCCGTGGCCGTGGCCGACGAGGGCGTGACGCTGCGTCGTCATGGCATCACGCAGAACATCATGATTATGAATCCCGAGATGACGGCCTTCAAGACCATGTTCGACTACGAGCTGGAGCCAGAGGTCTACTCGTTCCGACTGATGGACGCCCTCATCCGCGCTGCTGAGCAGCAGGGCATCACGGGATGGCCTGTACATATCAAGCTCGATACCGGCATGCATCGCTTAGGCTTCGACCCAGAGCGCGACATCGACGAAGTGATACGCCGACTGCGCAGTCAGAATGCTATCATTCCGCGCTCGGTATTCTCGCATTTCGTCGGCTCCGACAGTGACGACTTCGACAACTTCTCTGCCATGCAGTTCCAGAAGTTCGACGTGGCCAGTCGGAAACTGCAGGCCGCCTTCAGTCATAAGATTCTGCGCCACATGGACAATAGCGCCGCCATTGAGCACTTCCCCGAACGACAGTTGGACATGTGCCGTCTGGGCCTTGGCCTGTATGGTGTCAACCCCCGCGACAACCAGCAACTGGCCTGCGTCAGCACGCTGAAGACCACCATCCTGCAACTGCGCCATGTGCCCAAGGAGGAAACGGTCGGCTATAGCCGCAAGGGTGTCCTGACCCGCGACAGCATCATCGGTGCCATTCCCATTGGCTATGCCGACGGACTGAGCCGTCGGTTGGGACGTGGCGCCTGCTACTGTTTGGTCAACGGCCAAAAGGCTCCCTACGTCGGCAATATCTGCATGGACGTGGCGATGATCGACGTCACCGACATCCCTGACGTCCACGAGGGCGACAGCGTCGAGATCTTCGGCGAACACCTGCCCGTCACGGTACTGAGCGATGTCATGGACACCATTCCCTACGAGGTACTGACCAGCGTCTCCTCTCGTGTCAAGAAAGTCTACTTCCAAGATTAAGGAGTGAGTATTGAGCCGATAGCTTTTTTCCGGTCGCCGTTTACGACGAAGTTCGGCATTCCGCGGCAGAGCGGTATTGTCGAAGAGCTGCGTGGGCGCATAGAATTTGTGCCAGCCTACCGTCAGTCCGATGCCCTGCGCGGTCTGGAGGACTACGACTATCTGTGGCTGATTTGGGGCTTTTCGGAAAATGTCAAAGCCGAAAAGCATCCCACCGTGCGTCCGCCCCTGTTGGGTGGCAACGAGCGAGTAGGGGTGTGGGCCACGCGGTCTCCCTTCCGTCCCAATAACCTCGGCTTGTCGTCGGTACGCATCGCCGCCATCGACAGGCAGCAGCCTGCCATCGACGTGCTGGGAGCCGACCTGATGGACGGCACGCCCATCTACGACATCAAGCCCTATCTGCCCTACGTCGATAGCCATCCCGACGCCCGTGGCGGTTTTACTGACCAGCGCGAGTGGCAACAGTTAGAAGTGGTATTGCCGCAGGAGTTGCCGCAGGTGTTTAGTGTCGACGACCTCGCCATTCTTCGCCAGACGTTGGCCCTCGACCCCCGTCCCCACTATCATGCCGATGACAACCGTCCATACGGCATGCCCTTCATGGGCTATGACATCCGTTTTCAGGTCTCCAACGGCGTCCTTACTGTGATTGCTATTCTTCCCAACTGATGCTGACGTGGTCGTAGCCCATGGAGCGCATCATCTTGCGGAACTGTGCCTCGCCGTTCAGACGGGCGTTTTGTAGGTTCTCGGACGTCAGACAATGGCTGAGCATCTGGCGGTAAGCTTTGCTGAAGAGTGCTTCGCGATCGCGGTGCGACCACTTGCCGCTCTCGAAGAAACTCTTGGTACGGCCCTCGTCGATGAAGTCGCGGTCCAGCAGTCCCACCTTAGGCAGCACGACGGCTATACTGTCGCCCTGCGTCTTGATCCAGCCAGGCTGCACCTGTCGCATGTTGATGCCGAGGCGCACCGTACCATAGTAGATGCGTACAAGATGGTCGTTGGAGAAGAGTCCCTTGCGGACGGTGTCTACCAGTTCCTCGTCGGCTACGGCCAGAAACTCCCATTCGCCAATCTGCTTGATGCTGGTAATCTGTTCGGGCGTGAGGTTAATTCCCTCATCCACGTCGACGGTCACCTCCGTACGGCTGAGGCCCTGCACCAGCCAGTAGCCAGCCAGCAGCACCACCACGGTCGCTATGATAAAAAGTATCAGTTTCTGTTTCATTTCTTTTCGATGTTAGCGTCAAGCAGTCGGCTCAGGTCCAGCCCCCTGCGAAAGGCGATGGTGACGTTCTCCTCCTTGTAACCCATCTCGGTCAGCATAGGCACCAGCACGCGGGCAGCATTTTCACGCGCCATATCGACGATGCCCAGTTGGGGGATGCTGTTGACGATGGCTTGCCGTCCCTGCTGTTCGTAGCTGGTTAGCTCCTGGTCGGTAAACTGCGAGCGCGTCAGTCCCACAAACTCACGTATCTCCTTGCGGTCGATGCGCGAACTGGTCATCACCACCTTCGGGTCGGGCAGGAAGATGGTGATGCGGTCACCGTCGCGCTCCACCTGGTCTTCCGAGAACGTGCTGAAGTCGATATAGGCTTTCAGCGTGGCATCCATGGGAATGGCAATCTTGCGCTCGCCCAAAGGCAACGCAATGTTGAAGTCCTTCGCCAGCAGGCTGCCCTTCAGTCGCAACACGTCGTCGTGGGTGATGATTTTGTGGATGCGCATCTCGGTGGTGTAGAGTCGGGCACACTTCTGCACTTGCATGACTAGCGTGGGCCGTTCCTGTTCCTGCTGTTCGGGGGCTGTAACCTCTTCGTCGCGGTGGCTGCAGGCAGTCGTCGCCAATAGGAGTATGAGTGACAGTATGACAGTTGTTTTCATCGTTTTTCGTTACATGAGTGCGCAAATTTAGCTAAAAAATATCAAAAAGCTCATTATTCTTTGCTTTTTTTGATGATAATCTAAACTTTTTTGTAATTTTGCCGACAGATTAGTAGTGATACTAATAAACATACATCAAAATTAAGGTATAACATAGTGTGTGATGGCAAGCGTGCCAAACCCTCATTTTAGGTTTGTAACTTTTTATGTAAAGAGATACGTTCAGGACGACGATGCCCCACCAAAAAGGGTGGGGCATTTTTAGTTAAGAGTTAATAGATAAGAATTAAAAGTTTAGAAATATATGAAAGCAATTATCCTGGCGGCTGGCATGGCATCGCGCCTGCGTCCGCTGACTGAGCACACGCCGAAGTGTCTGCTGAAGATTGGCGACCGCTCGCTGTTGCAGCGTAGCATGGACGCCCTGATGGCCAATGGCATCACCGAGTTCTGCATTGTTACGGGCTATCTGCACGAGCAGATAGAACAGTTTGTCGGCAACCACTACCCCGATGTCGCCGTCCGTTTTATCCATAATGCCGACTACGCCACCACCAACAACATCTATTCCCTGTGGCTGGCGCGTCCGGCCGCTGAGGGCGAGGACGTGCTGTTGCTGGACAGCGACCTGCTGTACGACCCGCAGATTGTGGGCCGTGTGCTCAGCGCCGGCAGCCCCAACATCCTGACGCTGATACGCCACGATCTGGGCGAGGAGGAGATGAAGGTCGTCATCGACGGCCAGGGCGACATCCTGGCAGTCAACAAAACCTGCAACCCTGCCGATGCCATCGGCGAGAGCTTAGGCATTGAGCGCATGGGCCGCAAATACACCCGAGCCCTCTATGCCGAACTGGAGCAGATGATGCTGGTGGAGCACTTGGAAAACTGTTACTATGAGTTGGCCTTCGAGCGACTCATCGCCCAGGGACATACCTACCGCGTGCTCGACGTCACCGACCTCTTCTCGTGTGAGCTCGATACCGTCGACGACTTCGAGAATGCCAAGCAGCTGATACCCGCAGAACTGTATTAACATCACCTGGCTCCGCCCAGTCCGCGCCGTGCGGATGTCATATCTGGTCCGTGGAGATAGCATATCTACATGCTGTAGATAGTATGTCTGTCTTATCCGGAATGACGCTTCGGACAATAGTGTCGGAGGGAAGAAAGGTTAAAAACTCAAGACAATATCTTTGATGAAAAGGTCATAAAACAGTCAAGCAAAACTATCGCAACTATGAATATTAGCAATTTTCGTAACAGCTATCTTATCGACAAGGCTTACCGGCTAACACTGGTGAGCGTTA
>CACXAG010000185.1 GCA_902765585.1 uncultured Prevotellaceae bacterium | reverse complement strand
CGATGAGTGCTCACCCGATAGAGGTCAAGTCGGGAAAGGACTACACGGACATAGTGCGCTCAATAATCTCCTGAATAAACTCCGATTTCATATGATTATAGCGGTATTTATAGCATTCCTCAAAACAAACAAATTTCACCTAATAATATATAAAAGGTGTATGCAAAGCGAACAATATCACATAAGAATTCGTAAATTTGCACAGTCGAATTAGAACTAAGAGTGTGTCCGACATTCAACAGGACAAGTCGTGTGTATAAAATATCAAAATGATTTGAGTGCATAGACCTCAGTCAGAACGACAAATTAAATGGAAGTAACAATTGAAACAGAAAGATGAAAACAATGAAACTCTGGAGAATCGCCTTCATGATGCTTGCTGCTTTCTCCCTCGCCTCTTGCAGCAGCAATGATAGTGAACAGGACAAACCCTTTACTGTTTGTCCAGAGGAGCGAGTCAAGTTCTTCGTCTGCGAAGCGAGTGGCGAGACAAGGGGCGCGACTGCCACCATCGACACCCTCTTCACCGAAGACGATATCGAGTGGTTCAACGTCAGCACCCGCGAGATCCGCTTCAAGAAGCAGGATGAGCAACTTTTCAATAAGCTGATGAAGAACTATCATAAAGAGGGACTGGAGTTCCGCCTTGGTGAGAACTTCTTGTTTGAGGTCAGCCGTTTCGTGTCCGATTTCGACAGCCGCATTTTCTACGACCTTGTTCTGCACTTTTCTACGATTGGCGAGGACGAGGGCAATCCACGCTATTACCTGCACGACTGCTACCCAGCACAGTTCATTAACGACGAGCGTACGCAGGCCAACATCAAGAAGAATGCCATGCAGTGGGAGACCTTCACGATGTACCTTGAGAGCAAAGGCAAACTGAAGAAGTAAATGAACATGAAAAACCGAACCGTCATATCACTTTTGATTGCCTCCCTCGCATTTGCCTCTTGCGGAAGCGACGAACCAAGATATGCCGACCCGGAGGCACACGAAAAGACCGTGCAACTGAACGAGCTGTACGGGCCGCTCATGGTCGGCACATGGCACTACGAGAACATCAGCGACACGCAGCGCTATTTCGAGCGCCTCACATTCCAGACCGACGGCACACTGTCGGGTATGCGCAAATGGCAAACCCGCAAGCTCGTCACCATCGACGGGGAGCAACTCTATACCGATTGGGAGAATGTGGAGCCTTTGGAAGGAACTTTCTCAGGTACATGGAAACTGAGTTACTACAGCCCGGAAGGGGGAAATGGCGAGAAGCGCAACTGCCTGTTGCTGAATGCCCACTATGAGGGTGCAAATAGTGGACACATGGCCTATTCCAATATCGCCACCTTCGACTACGCCGATGAAACGACGCTTCGATTCGAAGGATTTTACTTCAAAGACAAGGATGGATGGATAACCTTCCTTCGTGGCGAGGCAGAACCGGGGTTCTGAAAGAAGCAGTAACGAGAAATACATATTAGATTGTCCATTTCCGGACACCATGAGTGTCCAGAAATGGACACTTTGTTTTATGCTGCTACTGATTATCAGGCAGTTACGAGTTCGGCACGATTTTGGCATATAATAAGGAAGACAAAATAACGCAATAGATATGAGATATTTGAAACAGGCCCTCGCCCTGATACGCGAGGAGAAACTTTACTCAGCGATGTACATCGCAGGCACGGCACTGGCCGTGGCCTTCGTGATGCTCATTGCTGAAGTGTATTACGTGAAGGTGGCTGACATTGCGCCAGAGGTACACCGCAGTACGACGTACTATCTGGACGACATGACGCTGCTGAACAACGAAGACAACATTGAGAACGTCCATTATGAGACGTACCGCGACCTGTTTCAGAAGATGCAGACACCAGAGTGCATCGCGGCCGAGATGGAGATGTGGTCGAACACCCTGTTCGGCATCACGCTGGCCGACAGCGTGCATAAGTATTCCGTGAAGTGTAGACTGACGGACACGGGCTTCTTCCATCTCTACCAGTTTCACTTCATCGAGGGAGCGCCCTTCACACAGGACGACTTCGACAATGGTCGTAACAACGTGGTCATCACGGAGAATTTGCGCGACCATCTCTTCGGGCACGGGCAGAAGGGCGTAGGACAGACACTGACCCTCGACTACCACATCTACCGCATCTGTGGCGTGGTGGAGACACCCAGCGCACTGACGGAGAAATGCGTGGCCGACATCTGGATGCCATTCACCGTCGAGGATCCGCTGAGAGACCGGGGCGTTCATGGTATGGAAATGCCCATACGCCTCGCCTTCAGCGTGCCAGCCGACAAGTGCGATGTTTTCCTTCAGGAACTGAAAGACATAGAGGCACGCTACAACGCCCTGCACAAGGACGCCCCTGTTACCATAACCGACCGTCTGCAGTCGCACTACGAGCAAGTATGGCATGACATCGGCTACATCTTCAATGCCTTTGACGTTAGCCTCTTCTGGTACGTCGTCCCCGCTATCCTTATGCTCCTCTTAGTGCCCGCTCTGAACCTCAGCGGTATGGTGGCCAGCCGCATGGAACGCCAGCTGCCAGAGATGGCCATCCGCAAGGCGTTCGGCGCGAAGCGGAGGACGCTGCTCGGTGAGGTTATCATGGAGAACCTTGTGCTGACGATTATCGGAGGCATCGTAGGACTCTGCCTCGCGTGGACAGCGCTGTATGGCTGGCGCGACTGGGTCTTTTACGTCTTCTCCGAAAGTGACACCCTCTACGGCACGGTGCCACTGCTGAAGGGCGAAATGTTCTTCGGCCCCGCCGTCTTCGCCATCGCCCTGCTCGTCTGCTGCTTGCTCAATGTGCTGGCGGCAACGCTTCCCGCCTGGCTCAGCCTTAGGAAACCAATCGTTGAATCAATGATGATTAAGAAATGAAACAGCTGAAAGAAATATTCGGACGCAAGACGTCCATCTGGCTCTCCCTCGAACTCGTGCTCGTCACCTTCGCCTGCTGGTGGGCCTTTGATCCCGTCATCGTCACGTCCTACGTCACAAACCTGCCGTTAGGCTATGACCCCGACCGTCTGGTGCGCTTCGAGGTGGCCAGCACCCTCCCCACGCAGCAGTTATTTACCACCCAAATACCCATCGGACTCGAGGAGGAAAGTCTGCTGCATAAGGTGCAGGAGATGGACGGTGTGGAGATGGCCTACCGCGCCTTCAACAACCCCATTGGTTCTGGCATAACAAGCATGGCCTATCATCTTATCCGCGACAACGACACCCTTAGAGTCACAAATTACGGATTCGGACGGGACGACAAGATGTTCGAGGTTTTCGGCATCCAGTCGCTGACACCCGAGGTGCCTACCGCCGAACTGACCCGCGACGCTGTGTTTGAGCAGACCGTCATTCTCACACGCTCCACCGCCATGGCGCTCTATGGTACTACCGATGTGGCAGGGCGCACAGTAAAGGCGCATTACTATGGCTATAACCCAGACAAGATGGACTATGAGTGGATGGTTAAAGACCTGCCCATCCGCGCCGTGGTGGAGGATGTGCGCTATGGGGTTTACGACCGCGACTATACCATCTTGTTCGTTTGCCAAGGTGCACCGGGCATCAATGTTCCCATCATTGCCCGCCTGCGCGAGGGCGTCGATGCCCAACGCTTCATGGAGGAACACCAGCATGAGGTGCAGCACGACCTGATGACGGAGCACTGCTATGTCAGCCAGATGCAGACAGTTCGCGAGGGGTCGAAAGCGTATACCGACCGTTACGGCACCAGCCGCATGACGCACCGCAACCTGCTCATTGCCGCCTTCTTTGCTATCAACCTCGCCTTTGGTGTCTTTGGCACGTTGCTGATGTACACCCGCCAGCGCCGCGAGGAGGCCGGTGTGCGCCGCGCCTTCGGTGCTACCAAGTGGAGCGTCTTCTGGGGCTTCATCCGCGAGGCGTGGCTGTTGACCACGATCAGCGTCATCGTCGGCTGCATCGTCTATTTCCAGTTCGCCGCTGCCCATGGTCTCTTCAAAGGTTTCGAGGGCAGTAATCCCGCCGTCCACTACTGGTTCGACGACTTCGGCACCCACTTCCTTGTGGTGTCCGTCATCGTGTACCTTATTATATTATGTGCCGTGCTCATCGCCACCGCCATCCCCGCGTGGCGCATCTGCAGGAGCGAGATAACCGTAGCATTAAAAGATGAATGATATGAGATATTTTAGACAGGCTATATATATCGTGGGAACAGCCTTGGCCATTGCCTTTACGATGGTGATAGCCGTAGTGTATTACGCAAAACTGGCAGACATCGCGCCAGAGGTGAACCGCAGCCGGACGGTGTATGTCAAGGGAATGGCCAAGCGGGCCGTGAACGACACGCTCAGGTGGGAGCCCACGAGTTACACAGCAACCCAGGTGAAGGAGTGGCTCTATACGCTGAAAAGTGCCGAGGTGGTCAGCGCCACCGTCAACGGCAGCCGCTATACCAGCGACAGGCAATACCTGAAGTGCGACAACCACAAGCTGGTTCCTGTGGTGGCGCGCAGGGTCGATGCCAATTTCTTCAAGGTCTACCAGTTCCGCTTCGTCTATGGCCGTCCGTTCACGCAGGAGGAATGCCTGAACGAGAACAACTACATAGAGAACGCTACTATGCCTGCCGTCATCAGTCGCGACATTGCCGAACAGGCTTTTGGCAAGGGTGTTGACCCTGTGGGAAAGACGCTCAACTACGGTTATCTCATTCGCATCGTTGGCGTGATAGAACCCACATCGTCCATCATGGAAGAGAGTTTCGGCCAGTTGTTCTTAGCCCTTGACCAGAAAGCCGAACAGGTGATCGAAGTATTCGGCCAGTCGTTCCAAGCCCTTGACTGGGAAGCCGAACACGTGATAGTCGTATTGAAGGAAGGCTGCACCGTGCAGGACTTGAAAAAGGAACTTGCAGAGATAGCCCGCAAGCGCAGCGTCAGCGACAAGGAGTATGATTACTCCATAATCGGTACCTTGCTGCCCCATGCCCAGATGAAGATGTCGGAGGACGGCGTGGCCCATTCCTGGAGCAGCATCTTCAAGTCGCTCTTCCCGAAGGTGTTCGTCCTGCTGTTAGTGCCTGCGCTCAACCTGAGCGGACTTGTGGCGGCCCGCATGCGACGCCGGGTGGCCGAGATGGGTGTGCGCAAGGCTTTCGGTGCCAAGCGGCGGACGCTGCTCACACAGGTCATCACCGAGAACCTGGTGCTCACGCTCTGTGGCGGCTTCGTGGGACTGGTCATAACATGGCTGCTGCTCTATGTGTTCCGTTCGTGGCTGTTCTTCGCCGTGGGCAATACCGCCTTCACATTGCCCGAGCCAACGGTGGACGGCGAAATGCTGTTTTCGCCCCTCATCTTCGTCATCGGCCTGCTCGTGTGCATCGTGCTCAACCTGATGGCGGCACTTATTCCGGCGTGGCTCAGCCTCCGTAACCCTATTGTTGAATCAATGAACGAGAAGAAATAGCATGAGAAAGATACTGAACAACCTCTGGAGCCAGCGCACGAATAACGTGTGGCTCTTCCTCGAACTCATCGTCGTCTGCTTCGTGGCATGGACGCAACTCGACCCCATCATCGTGAGGCTCTACTACCGCAGTCTGCCCTCGGGCATCGACGGTGAAAGAATGGTGGTAGCCAACATCCTGTCCACGCAACCATACGAGACAGCGGACGACAGTATGACGCAGGAGGAAATCAATAACCAATACATGAAACGGGAAGCGCGATACGTGGATGAAGCCAACGTCATCAAGCGCCAACTGCTGGCCATCGACGGCGTGGAACAGGCGAGCATCGCCGACCCCGCGATGGGATTGTATGCACGCACCGACCTGTTTGACGGCAGCTCCTATCCTAATATGTTACGCTTTGCCTGGCAGAACGACACGGTCCTGGCATACGACATCTGCTACTCAATGGACGAACACTTTTTTGAGACCTACGGCATCCAGCCGATTGCGGGCTGCAAGACGTCGAAGGAACTGTCGGACATCGATCAAGGGTGGATCGTCAGCCAGTCGCTGGCCGAGCATTACTTCGGTTCACCCGAGGCCGCCATCAACAAGGAGCTGCATGCCGCCTTTTTTGCGGATGGAGACTGGCACCAGCCCATCGTCGCCGTGGTGAACGACGTCCACGTCTCAGAGAAAGACTACAACACGTGGGCGGTTTACTCTAATAACGGCACCATTCGTTATGATGCTTCGCAGAACCTCGTCGTCCTCCGCCTGAAACCCGGCGTCAACCCACGTCGCTTCGCCGAGGAGCAGAACTTTAACCCCTGGAATTATGCCAGCGATCAGTACGCCGTAGCCTCCTTCACCGCCTACGACGACATCGGCTCCGCAAGGAACCAGTTCGCCGCGCCCACCTTGTCCTATGACTTCAATCTCCAGATAGCCACCGCCCTGTTCTTCCTCGTCAACCTGTGCCTCGGCGTCATCGGCACCTTCTGGATGCAGACCAAGCGGCGCACGGAGGAGTCGGGCATCATGCGGGCCTTCGGCGCCACCCGTCGGCGCGTCATGCTGATGTTCCTTGCCGAGGGCTGGGTGATGGCCACCGTCAGCATGTTCATCGCCTGCGTGCTTTACCTCAACTACGTGAAGCTGGGCTTCGGCGAACTGTGCATCAGCCCCCACCAGCCCGGCACGCAGCCCGACCCCACATGGGTGGCCGATAAGCCGCTACACTTCCTCATCATCTCCGCCGTCGTGTACATCATTATACTGTGTACCGTCCTCATCGGCACCGCCATCCCCGCTGTGAAGATAGTCCGCGCAAGGATTACCGAGGCGCTAAGGGAGGAGTAGGATACGAAACAACAAATCATTAACAATAAAAACAAAAGAACAATGGAAACAGTAATCAAACTGAATGGGATCAACAAGATCTATCGTACCGACGAAGTGGAGACACAGGCGTTGGAGAATGTGAACCTCGAAGTCCGCAAGGGCGAGTTCCTCAGCATCATGGGACCGTCGGGCTGCGGCAAGTCGACGCTGCTCAACATCATGGGACTGCTCGACGAGCCGACGAGCGGCGAGATTGAGCTGTGCGGCACGCGCATCGACCCGAAGCTTTCGGACAATCGCCTCGCCGAACTGCGCAACAAGACGCTGGGCTTCGTCTTCCAGTCGTTCCACCTCATCCCGACGCTCAACGTCCTCGACAACGTGCAACTGCCGCTCATCTACCGAGGCGTGCGCAGCGGCGAGCGCCAGCGGCTGGCCAAGGAGGTCATCGAGCGCGTCGGCCTCTCCCACCGCATGAAGCACCGCCCCACACAGCTCTCCGGCGGACAGTGCCAGCGCGTGGCCATTGCCCGAGCCATCATCGGCAACCCCGAAATCCTGCTGGCCGACGAGCCCACCGGTAACCTCGACTCGAAGATGGGTGCGGAGATCATGGAACTGCTCCACCGCCTGAACCGCGAGGACGGCCGCACCATCGTCATGGTGACCCACAACGAG
>CACXAG010000184.1 GCA_902765585.1 uncultured Prevotellaceae bacterium | reverse complement strand
GTCTGAACGGCCTCCATTGAATTATCCACAGAGAGTTTTTCGAGGATATTCTGCCGATGCTTGTTCACAGTGAAGATGCTGATGTGCAGGGTGCTTGCAATCTCCTTGCTCAACATTCCCTGGCGGATGAGACCTAAGATTTCCTTTTCCCTGCGGGTCAGAATGTCGAAGCGTTCTTCATAGAGGAAAGGGGTAACAGACTGGCCGGTCTCCATGTTGATAATGTGGGGATTGATGCCGTGAATGGGTTCCTGCTCAGGCGAAAGCTCGTAGGTGCAGACTACCAGTCGCATATATCCGTCAGTCGAGTTGGATTGTATGCGCGTCAGATTCGAAACGTAGACGTAGTTCCCAACATCATCGCGCATCCTGATACGACAAGTGGCATGGTATTTGAGACGCTCCTCTGAGGGTAGATGTTCTACCTGTTCGAAGAATTTCACTTCGAGCATGCGCTTGTCCACCAGATCTTCCGGATGGATGCGCTCATAGATAAAGTCCTCATCGACGTCGGTCAGCTCTTCCAATGCGGTGTTTTGATGTAGCCCCAGTTTATTGGCCAACCTGCCAATAGAGGAATAGCTGTTGCCCACGGCTATATCAGTCAGTATAGCACAGCCTTGACTGACATCTGTAAAGGCCTTGATGATGTAGCGGCACTTTTCCACATCCTGCCCGGAAAGCCGCGTCGTGTCGAACGGCTGACGGTGGAAAATCTCCTGTAGTTCTCGTCTTAGTACATCCATAAATAGTTAAAAATCAGTATTGCACGGCTGAAGGAAACCTCGTACCTTTGCACCGCACTTTTATTCCTCTGGTGCAAAGATACGAAATGTTTCACTAAAATAATAAAGGTATGGAGAAAAATATCCAAGAAAGAAAGTTAGACGATTGTACACAATCCAGTAGTTCAGGCCCTTCGCATGTAAGTTGCATAGCCATTGTTAAGAAACTTTGCGCAGCTATGACTGCCTCAGCCGTCGTGTGGTTGGTGTATGTTGACAACTGCCATATGCCCAAGCCTTTTGCTTATGGAACTATGGCTCTTGTTATTTTATCCTTTATGAGCGGATTGTTTGTTTCTGTAGAACGGAAGAAGACAAGAGATGTTGTTATTGGATTGTTGTGGGCGCTGCTGTGGTTCCCTTGGCTATGTTATGAACTGCTTTCCCGACCTGATGTTTCTGTTCAGTCTTTTGCCTATACGTCAGCTTTGGTTGTGACCGCTACCGTAGTCGCTATGGTTATCTGGTTCATGGCAAAAGAACTTAGACGCGTGTTGTCTAAATCTGAAAAGAGCAAGCCTGTCCTCATTTTATGTCTGTTGGCGGGCGTATCATCCAATGTCATTGCATCAGCCCCGATACGCATAGAGCCGACAGACTGGTATGTAGGTCTGAAGAACCCTACGCTGCAACTGATGCTCTATGGGAAAGATGTAGGTGATGCTACAGTCAGAACAGACTATCCTGGCGTCAGAGTCGATTCGATAGTCCGTCTCGACAGTCCCAACTATCTGCTGGTCTATCTGAACATCGCCGATGCACAGGCTGGCGAGATGATGCTGAGAGTTAACGGGAAACGGATTCGATACCAGTTGAAACAGCGTGAGAAGCGCGGTGAGGAGCGCATCGGTTTCACCTGCTCCGATGTGCTCTACCAACTGGTGCCCGACCGCTTTGCCTCCGGCACGGTGGAGAACGACCAACTCATCACGATGAACCGCTACCAGTGCGACCGTTCCAACCCCAATCTCCGGCATGGCGGCGACCTCGAGGGCATCCGCCAACACCTCGATTATTTCAATGAGCTGGGCGTGACAGCCCTGTGGTTCACGCCTGTCTTGGAGAACAACTCTCCCGACCGTGACGGCTATAGTACCTATCATGGCTATGCCCCCACGAATTATTATCAGATAGACCCTCGCTTCGGCAGCAATGATGACTACCGCCGACTCTGCGACGAAGCACACGAGCATGGGCTGAAAATGGTGATGGACATGATTTTCAACCATTGTGGCTTTGAGCATCCCTGGGTGGCTGACATACCCAGCCGCGACTGGTTCAACTGCCCAGAATGGCTGGAGGATGCCAAGGGCGAACCAACACCCAATGCAAAATATCAGCAGACCAGCTACCAGTTAACACCCGTACGCGACCTTTATGCCTCTGAGATAGACCTGCACGAAACAACGAAGAGTTGGTTTGTGCCGACGATGCCCGACCTTAACCAGCACAATCCACACGTGCTGCGCTATTTGATTCAGAACTCCATCTGGTGGATTGAGACAATCGGCATCGACGGCATCCGCATGGATACTTACCCTTACGCTTTCGAGGATGCCATGTCCAGGTGGATGCAGGCTATCAACGAGGAATACCCCAACTACAACGTGGTGGGCGAGACCTGGGTGACAGAGCCTGCCTACACCGCCTCGTGGCAAAAGGACAACCGGCTGACGAAGGTGAATCCCCATCTGCCGACTGTGATGGACTTCGCCTTCTACGACCGCATGGTGCAGGCTGCCGGTGAGGACACTAATGACTATGGCCGTGGCCTCAACCGCATCTATAACTCACTGGTCTATGACTACCTGTATCCCAATCCCCGCAGCGTGATGGCCTTCATCGAGAATCACGACACCGACCGCTTTCTCGCTGACGGCTGTGACACATTAGCACTGCGACAGGCACTGGCTTTGCTTCTGACCATACCGCGCATTCCACAATTATATTATGGCGTAGAAATTCTACTAAACGGAACCAAAGAAAAGAGCGACGGCAACGTGCGCCAGGACTTCCCCGGCGGATTCTGGGACGACAGTCGCAATGCTTTCACCACTGAAGGGCGCACTGCTGCAGAAAACAGCATGTTCCGCTGGCTGAGCCGTCTGCTGCATTGGCGACAGGGCAATGAGGTTATCGCCAAAGGCAGTATGACGCAGTTCATCCCTCATCGCGGCATCTATGTCATCGCGCGGCAGTACACGGGAAAGACCGTACTGACCATCCTCAATGGCACCAACCACGTCACCACCATGCCCGTCAGCCGCTATCGCGAAGTCATCGGCCAGCATCGCCAAGCCACCGACATCGTCTGTGGCTGTACCGTTGACATCAGCAAAGATATCCAACTGCAACCCCGTGAAACGTTAATCCTTGAATTATGAAACCGCTTATCTTAAAAGAAGACATTCTCGCTGCATTCCGTGAACTCGGGATACGGCAGGGAATGACGGTGATGACGCACACCTCACTGAGTAGCCTCGGCTACGTCTGCGGCGGCGCGCAGACAGTCATCGAAGCCTTGTTGGAAACGGTTACCCGTGAGGGGACCATCGTGATGCCCACGCAATCGTGGAAGAATCTCGACCCCGACGTTGGGGTACACAGCGAAATAAGTGAAGCCGACTGGCAGAGACTCCGCGACCACTGGCCAGCCTACGACAAGCGGCTGACCCCGACGCAGACGATGGGAACCGTGGCTGAGATGTTCCGGCAGTGGCCAGGGACGCTCCGCAGCGACCATCCCGCCCGCTCCGTCGCTGCCAACGGCAGGCACGCCCGGCGGCTGACGAAGAGCCATGACCTACAGAATATCTTTGGCGACGGTTCTCCAATAGGTCGCCTTTACAATCTCGATGCTTACGTACTGCTCATTGGCGTGGGCTATGACAAGAACACCTCGCTCCACTTAGCTGACGCCCGCGCCAACTACCCCGGCAAGCACAATTCCTTGGAGCATAGCGCCGTTATCATTGTGTTATTGTGAAAACGCAATCAAATTTTATCAAAAATGGAGAAAATCTTTCAAGATACATCGTAATATCGAATATTATTCGTACTTTTGCAGCACGAATTGAAGAAGCAGCAGCTTTCTCGGATACCCTTCGAAATCGCTAAATCAAAGATATTCGTAAAGACAGCAGGCTGCCAGCTCACACCTCTTCGGAAGTGTGGGCATTGGCAGTATCAGCATTTACGAATAGGTTTTAGCGAACCTCGAAGGGTGTGTTGATTTCTTACTGATGCCCCGCTTCCGATTTTTAATCACTCACTTTTTTGTTTCAACGATTAAAAAGGAAATTCGTATTTATGAGTCAAGACGAAGAAGCGAAACTGGCTCTCCTGCGGGAGAGCCTGAGCAACAATAAGAGCAATGCGCCCATCATCATTAACTTCAACAGTTTCAATGCACCCGTGGGCCAGCATAACGAGCATGTGGATACCGTCAACTTCATCACGATGGATAAGGACGGCAGTTTCCAGATTCAGCACACAAGGAAAGTTGGCGGAATGCCAGAACTGCCGCCCGAACTTTCCACCGACAAGGCGATGGTACTCTGGCAGAAAGCGCAGGATGCGGGCTTCATAGACGAATACTACCAGCCAACCATCTCGCGTACCCAGTCGGCACTGTTGGCCGATGCCATGGCCGAGCGACTGGGCATCAAGGAGAAGTGGAAGGTGTTCGAAACACTGTGGAAGCGGAAAAACATGTACCGCGACTACTATGAGGCCATGAACCAAGGGCAGTCGCTGAAATTCCAGGATACACTGAAAGAACTGTTCGATTAAACAGCTTTGCATGCTGCAATATCCCCCCAATATGTACCCGCCATATTGGGGGTAAATGTCGTGGGCTTTTTGTAAATTTGCCGCCGAACTATCATATATTGCAACGCAATGGAAGTATCTGTATTTCGAAATTTCTGGGACAAGGAGCCCCGGAGCAGTACGCTGGAGGCGATGGTGGAGGCCATTCGGAGCGATGGGCGGACGCGGGAACTGACGCTGGGATTCAGGCAGCACCGCTTGGACTCGCTGAAGAACGAGAGTATGCTGTTTGCCGTGCCGTGCGTGTTTGAGGGCGGCAAGGCCCAGAAGAACGTGGCGAGGCTGACGGGGGTGTCGATGGTGGACTTTGACCACATTTTAAGTGAAAAGTTAAGAGTGAATAGTGAAGAATTGGCTACCGCTGTCGAAGAATTAAGAATGAAGAATGAAGAATCTTCTTCCGCAATGAAAACTCTTCGCCAGAAGATTGTTTCTGATCCGCACACGCTGCTGTGCTACACCACCATCAGCGGCGAGGGGTTGCGGGTGCTGTATCGGTATGAGCTGGACGAAGGGTTTGAACTGAAGCAGCAGATGCAGTTCTACAAGAAGGCGTTTGCTGTAGGCAATGCCTACTACGAGCGGCTTACTGGAGCCAAGGCCGACGAGAAGTGCAAGAACGTGACGCGGCTGACGGTGGTGGCACACGACGACGAGGTGTACTTCAACCCGCAGGCCGAGGCGTTCACGGCGGAATGGATAGGCCGCGAGTGGGAACAGATGCAGCAGTTGATGAAGGAAGACCGGAAGCGTAGCCGCGAACTGGTCCGCATCCGTGCGCTCTACCAGAAGACCATCAAGCCGGAGGTTGAGGGCGAAGGGGCGGTGTATGCGCCGGGCTCGCACAACGACTACGTGATGCGGGTGGGCTACCGGCTCAACCAGTTCGGATTCTCACTGGAAGCGGCTACGGAGTGGGCGGTCGCGGAGTTTGCCGACTACGACAAGGCGGCATCAGTCATTGCGTCGTGCTATGAGAAGACCGAGGAGCACGGCAGTCGTGGCGGACAGAAGCGCTGTTACGGAAAGGATACGGACAGTCGCGGTTTTGCCAGCGTGGAGGAGATTGAGGCGTTTCTGACGGAGCACGTGAAGTTGCGGCGCAATGTGATTACGTCGAGGACGGAGTTTCTGGACGAGGTGACTTGGCGCCCCATCAGCGATACCAAGGTGAACTCGTTGTGGAAGGATATGGCGAAAATGAAGCGGGTGAACGTGCAGGACATATACCGCATCATCGAGAGTGACTTTGTCTGGGAGTTTCATCCGTTCCGTGAGTATCTGGACAGCCTCACCCCCACCCCCTCTCCGAATGGCGAGGGGAGAGACTACATCCACGAACTGGCAGAGACGGTGAGGGTGAAGGGCGGAGATGAGGAGCAGGAACTCTTCTACCTGTACCTGAAGAAATGGCTGGTGGCGATGGTGGCGGCGTGGGTGGACGAGAGCGTGGTGAACAACGTCATCCTCGTACTGATAGGCGAACAGGGATCGTACAAGACAACCTGGTTCAACTACCTGCTGCCGCCGGAATTGAAGCAGTACTTCTACACCAAGACCAACTCGAACCGCATGACGAAGGACGACCTGCTGACGCTAGCCCAATATGGCCTCGTGTGCTGCGAAGAGCTGGACACGATGTCGCCCCGCGACCTGAACCAGTTGAAAGCGGCAGTCACCATGCCAAGCATAGACGAGCGGGCAGCCTACGCCCACTACCATGAGCACCGTAAGCACATCGCCTCGTTCTGCGGCACGGGCAACAACGTGCAGTTTCTGAGCGATCCTACGGGCAACCGCCGCTGGCTGCCCTTCGAGATTGAGCAGATCCGCAATCCGCGCGACCATCCCTTCAACTACGAGGGCATCTACGCGGAGGCCTACCGACTGTACATGAGCGGCTTCCAGTTCTGGTTCGACCAGAACGAGATCCGCCGGCTCAGCCGTCACAACGAGCACTACGAGACCCCGAAGCAGGAGCGCGAACTGGTGGACGTCTTTTTCCGCAAGCCGCACGAACTGGAGGGTGGCGAGTTCATGCCCGTCAGCCGTGCCATGCAGATTGTCGGCGGCAACACCGTCCTGACGCTCAGCGACGTGCGACTGGGACGTGCCTTCCGTGACCTTGGCTTCGCCTGCAAGCGCAACAGCCAGGGCCGCGGCTACATCGTCGTGTGTCGTACTACGGAGGAAATCAAGGCCCGCCAGCACATGCTTGCGGCCTGTGATGATCAGACCGAAAGCGAAGAGGCAATGCCTTTCTGAGCGAAATGACACATGACAGATATGACGGATAAAACGCAGAATCCCTCATACGTGTACGCAGGAACCAACGGTCACGAGGAACGCAGTAATACTGGGCACTGACAACACTTCCTGCGTACACACATGAGAGAAGTCAGGAAACCATGTGTCACGTCCGTCATCCGTCACTATGAGGAATGTCACTAACAAGTATGGTGTTTAGGCATCGTAAGTATGGCATTTGGACAACGGAAATATGATAGTTCTTCGCAAGGCGAAGCATCCTTCGGCTGAGCGAGCAATTGAAAACAATATGACATTATGAAAGCAATGACGAAACAGCAATTGGCAGACGGCGCGGGTGTAACGGTGAGGACGCTGATGAACTGGTGCCGACCATACCGCAAGGAACTGACACGGATGGGACTGAAGCCGGGCATGAGGGTGCTGCCACCCCACATCGTGAAATGGATAGCAGACAGGTTCTGTATCGATCTGGAAACGTAGTCACACGGCTGGCTACGTTTTTTTGCGTCTTTATCGTGCGTTATGCGGCGATATCGGTATGAGCCTGCACGAAGCGGAAATCGGGGTTCCCAGATGTTGTACCTTTGCCAATGCATTTGATCAATTGCATTATGTCTAACCCGCTCGGCTTTGCCGCTTTTACAAAGGCGACAGCCGACTAAAAGAACAAAAAACTAAACGATTATGATTTTGTATGTTTTGAAAAAGAACAAGAACTCGAAATCGGCTGCTTTTGGCAAATACTTCGCCTATCCCGTCATCGAGGAAACCGTCACGCTGGACGGATTGGCCGAACACATGTCAAGTCACAACACACCGTACTCGAAGGGCGCCATCAAGGGGATGCTCACCGACATGGTGTCGTGCATCAAGGAACTGCTACTGGAGGGCAAGAACGTGAAGATTGCCGACCTCGCCATCTTCTCGCTCGGCATCAAGAACAACGGCGGTGCCGTGAGCGAGGACGTGTTCACCGTGTCGAAGAACATCAAGGGCGTGAAACTGCGTGCCCGTGCCACCGGCGAACTGATCGCCAAGAGCCTGAACCTGGAGGCTACGCTGAAGAAGGCCAGCGCCACAACGAAGAGTACCAGTACCACGAACGGGGGTGGCGGGACCACGAATGGAGGAACCACGAATTCCACGAATGATGGTGGCGGAAGCAATACCGGCGGCAGTGGTGAGAACACTAATCCTACAAATCCCACAAATGACGGCGGTGACGACAATGGCGGCTTGGGCCAGAATTGATGGGGCAGCGAGCACAGAATATAGTATTCACTTAACAAACATCTGAAATTCTTATGAAGATTTTTAAAGACATGAAACGCTGGAAGACCATCATCCAGTTCATCATCACCGTGTTGACGGCCATTATCAGTTCATTTTTCGTACAGTCATGCGGTACATTGATCTGATTGTCGTCCACTGTTCGGCCACGCGCCCGAACCAGAACTTTCCCGTGACAGCCCTCATCCGCTGTCACGCGGAAAGGTTCGGATTCACGGGCTACCACTACTACATCACCCGCGACGGCAGGACCTACCAGACGCGCCACGAACAGTTGGTGGGCGCCCACGCCGTAGGCTACAATCAGCACTCGCTCGGCGTCTGTTACGAAGGAGGCCTCGACGAGCACGGCAATGCCGCCGACACCCGCACGCCCCGCCAGAAACGCGCCCTGCTGCGCCTGCTCCGTCGCCTGAAGAAGGCCCATCCCGATGCCCGCATCCTCGGCCATCGCGACCTCCCCAACGTCCACAAGGACTGCCCCTGCTTC
>CACXAG010000183.1 GCA_902765585.1 uncultured Prevotellaceae bacterium | reverse complement strand
GGGACGCGACCCGCGCTGGCCACGCATCTGGGAGAGTTTCGGCGAGGATGCTATCGTCAATTCGAAGATGGTAGTGGCACAGATGAAGGGCTATCAGGGTGACGACCCCAACCACATTGATCGCTTCCACGTAGGAACCAGTACGAAACACTATTTCGCCTATGGTGCCCCCTGGACGGGTAAGGACCGTACACCAGCCTACCTCAATCCGCAGATTATACGCGAAAAGTACTTTGAGCCCTTCAAAGCTGCGGCTCTCGCAGGTACGCTGACCATGATGGTCAACTCAGCCAGTGTCAACGGCGTGCCCTTGCATGCCAGCTACGAGTACCTGACGAAGTGGCTGAAGGAAGACCTACAGTGGGACGGATTCCTCGTGACAGACTGGGCCGACATCAACAACCTATTCTCCCGCGAAAAAGTTGCCAAGGACAAGAAAGACGCCATCCGCCTCGCCATCAATGCCGGAATCGATATGTCGATGGACCCCTATAGCGTCGACTTCTGCATCCTGTTGAAGGAACTGGTGCAGGAAGGCAAAGTGAAGATGGAGCGTATCGACGATGCCGTACGTAGAATCCTCCGTGCCAAATACCGTCTCGGACTTTTCGACGAACCGAATACGGGTGGCAAGGGGTACGAGAAGTTCGGCTGCGACGAGTTCGCTGCTGCCTCCCTCCACGCCGCCGAAGAATCTATCGTCCTCCTCAAGAATGAAGATCATATCTTACCTCTTACCTCTCACCTCTCGCCTCTTAAAAAAATCCTGCTCACGGGTCCCAACGCCAACCAGATGCGCTGTCTGCACGGTGGCTGGAGTTACACCTGGCAGGGGTCCAAGGCTGAAGACCTCTCGGAGAAATACAATACCATCTACGAGGCACTCTGTCAAAAATATGGTCAGGAGAACATCATCTTGGAACAAGGTGTAACATACAACGAGGATGGTGCCTACTACAACGAAAATGTGCCTAACATTGGCAAGGCCGTCGCTGCAGCCGCAGGCGCTGACGTCATCATCGCCTGTATCGGCGAGAACAGCTATACAGAGACGCCGGGAAACCTCACTGACCTGTGGCTCTCAGAAAACCAGCGTAACCTGGTGAAGGAACTGGCCAAGACCGGCAAACCCATCATTCTCGTTCTCAACGAGGGACGTCCACGCCTGATAGCTGACATCGAACCGCTGGCTAAGGCGGTCGTCGACATCTTCCTGCCCGGCAACTACGGCGGTGACGCGCTGGCTAACCTGCTGGCTGGCGACGCTAACTTCTCGGCTAAGATGCCGTACACCTATCCGAAGGAAATCAACTCGCTGCACACCTACGACTACAAGGTGTCCGAGGAGGTCGGAACTATGGCCGGAGCCTATGACTATGACGCCAAGGTCAGCCTGCAATGGCCTTTCGGCTACGGTCTCAGCTACACCACCTTTGAGTATTCAAACCTGCGCGTCGACAAGACGACGTTTACTGCCGACGATATTCTGACCGTCAGCGTTGATGTCAAGAACACAGGCAACCGCGCCGGCAAGGAAGCCGTACTGCTCTATAGCAGCGATCTCATAGCCAGTATCGTTCCCGACAACCGTCGGCTGCGCGACTTCACCAAGGTAGAACTGGAACCCGGCGAACAAAAGACCGTCACCTTCCAACTGCCTGCCAAGGAACTGGCATTTGTCGGCGCCGACTGCCGCTGGACATTGGAGGAGGGCGAGTTCAAACTACGTGTCGGTCGGTTAGAGCAGACCATCACCTGTTCACAGACAAAGATTTGGGACACACCCAATATCTAATAGAAAAAGGAGGCAATCGCCTCCTTTTTTATAACACCTTATTTTAATAATTATATAAGGAATTACATGTTCATACCACCATCGACCTGGATAACCTGGCCGCTGACATAGCTCGACAAGTCAGAGGCAAGGAACGTGGCGACATTGGCAATGTCTTCCACCTGACCACCACGGCGCAGGGGAATCTTCTGCTTCCACTGTTCGCGAACCTCGTCAGGAAGAGCGGCAGTCATAGCAGTCTCAATGAAACCGGGAGCAATAGCGTTGGCACGGATACCCTTCGGTCCCATCTCCTGAGCGATACTCTTGGCCAACGCAATCAGACCGGCCTTCGAAGCGGCATAGTTGGCCTGACCGGCATTGCCGTGAACACCTACCACAGAAGCCATATTGATGATGGAACCGCCACGCTGGCGCATCATCACGGGAACACAGGCATGGATGAAATTGAATGCAGACTTCAGATTCACAGCAATAACAGCATCCCACTGCTGCTCTGTCATACGCAGCATCAAGCCGTCCTTCGTGATACCGGCGTTGTTCACCAGAATGTCAATGGAACCAAACTCCTCTTTCACAGCCTTTACTACCTCCTCAGTCTGAGCGAAGTCAGCAGCATTTGATGCGTAACTCTTAGCCTTGACACCAAGGGCAGCAATCTCTTGCTCAGTCTCCTCGTTCACCGCAAGGTCGGTGAATGCAATGTTAGCGCCCTCAGCGGCGAACTTCAACGCGATAGCTTTACCGATACCGCGTGCAGCACCTGTAATCAGCGCTGTCTTTCCTTCTAATAATCCCATAGTTTTCTTACTTTATTATGATTGAATGATTACTACTTCCTATTCTTGAAATTACCCAATGCACCATAAACGAACTTGGCTACCTGGGGCTTCGTATCTTCCTCTTTCATGCCATGGGCAATACGACCATAGATATAAGGTACCTCAAGACCCTTAATACAATAGTGCGTAATGTCAGCCACCAATTCGACATTGTCAATGTCAAACTCGCCGTCTTCCTTACCCTCGCGGAACACTTTTCGGAACAACTCTATCTCGGCATCGTCGAAATTCTTGCGCACCTTCTCCACCATCCAGATGTTACGGAAGAACTCGGCACGCAGATTACCGTTGCGAACCACCGTCTCACGAATCATACTCAGATGAAGGTATATGAGTTCGATGATTTTCTCCTGAGGAGGAATACGTTTGGCTGCCACCTCGTCCAACTGATCCGACAGACGTTCCAACTCACTCTCAATCACAGCATAGTAGATGTCCTCCTTCGACTTGAAGTAGGTGTACAGCGTACGACGTCCCTTGCCCGACAGCTGGGCAATATCATTCATGGTCGTATTCTCTAACCCGTTCTTAGCAAACAGCTGACGGGCAACATCCACGAGTTTCTGTCTGGTCTTCGATATTGACATGCTCTCTCTATTTTAAAGGATTATGCACGTTGCACATTACATATATCGTGTGCAAAATTAAAGAATTGTGATGAAAACACCAAATGTTTTAGGCCAAAATATCACAAAATACTTATTTTTAGTGAAAATCCATGCAATTATTTGGTAGTTTCAAAATAAATGCGTACCTTTGCACCCGCTTAAGAAAAACATCGCGGAGTGGAGCAGTTGGTAGCTCGCCAGGCTCATAACCTGGAGGTCGCACGTTCGAATCCTGCCTCCGCAACTAATGAAGTTCAACATTTGTTGAACTTTTTTTGTTCTATTGATCTTTAGGGCTGCACTCAGAGGTATCAGAGACAAGCCAACGAAAAAGCAGATGCCCGTCTTAGCGACAGGCATCTGCTCTTATTAGAATAAAGTAACCTTCTACTTCATTTTGCTCATGACCTTCTCAAAATATCTTTGAGTACCTCTCTTTGTGTAGTGCATGCCACCGTTCCAAGAACGGATAGCCAACTCAACACTGTTCTTCGGATTGTAAAACGACTGGAAGAGAAGAAACATCTCTTTCGACTTACTAACACTGAAACGGTCTTTCAACGTGTAGCGTTTTTTACTCTTCTTAAGCTCCAGTATACGGTTGCACTCCTTCACCAAAATCGGTGTTATTTGCATAATTCCGCACGACTTGCCGCTCTTGTCAACAGCATTAGCCTTACCTTCGCTCTCCACTTCGATAATCGCATCGATAACGGGACTCCAGTCGAATCGTGAGCCTTGCTTTCCCTTAGTCCCTGCCGAAGCATTCATCGGAACTAACATCATCAACATGCACATCAGGCATGTCACTTTAGCTAATCTTTTCATAGTGTTATCCTTTTAAGCACAGCCGTCTCACCGCGAGACATTCAGCTGCCATGCTATTGTTATCGCGCACAAAGTTACGACTATTCTCCCAAACCACCAAACTTTACTACAAATAATAACATTGATTATCAATTAATTAACATATATCAAGAGTAGGTAAATCCGCTGACCTGAATCCACTAACCCGAAAATGCGACTCCCTGAACAAACTTGTAATATGAAAAACGGGGACATAAGGAGAACCATAAACCAACAAAAACACCCTGTCTCATTGCTGAAACAGGGTGCACTCTTGAAAAAGTGGCGGCCTCCTACTCTCCCGCATTGCATTGCAGTACCATCGGCGCAAGCGGGCTTAACTTCTCTGTTCGGAATGGGAAGAGGTGGG
>CACXAG010000182.1 GCA_902765585.1 uncultured Prevotellaceae bacterium | reverse complement strand
ATGCCCGGATTTGCGCCCCAGCCCTGTTTCGGGTCGTAGGTATGCATGTCTGTCGCCACGATGTAGTAGCACCCGTCCTCGCCGCGCAGGATGTGCGGGTCGCGTATGCCGCCGCTCTCGCTAATGCTGTCAGAAGCGATTATGGGTCTGTTGCCGTTCAGCGCATACCAGTTCTGTGCGTCCTCGCTCACCGCGAAGCGCAGTTGCTCCATCAGGTTTTGGTCGCCGCTGCCCTCAAAATAGGCGAAAAGGTAGCCGGCGGCCTCACCCCCTACCCCTCTCCGACTGGCGAGGGGAGTAGTTACTTGTGCCGAAGCCTGTAAGGATATTGCCATCAGGAATAGGATTGTCAGTTTCTTCATTGTTCTATAATTTCGTTGTAATTGTTCCTGTTTATCTTACCGTTTCTTGCTCAGTCCCTCCTGTGTTAGCGGTACTGCGCGGATAGTACCGTCGCTGTTGAAGTGAAGGTACTCGGCACAGACGCTGCGGCGACAGTCACCACCGGGGGCACCGTCGAGGGCGTAACTACCATCGTGATAGATGTAGTACCACTTCTTTTTGAACTGTATGACGGATGGATGAATCGTAAAGCCGTGGTTGGCCGAGGTGCTGACGAAGCCGCCGTAGGTCCAGGGGCCTTCGATGGTGGGAGCCGTCGAATAGGCCATCTGCTCGGACTGCACGCCAGGGGCATCCGAGGCATAGACGTTGTAGTAGAGTTTGCCGCGTTTGAAGAGCCATGGGCCCTCGCTGTAGTTGCGCAACGGCACTTTTTTTATAGGGCCGTCCAGTTCGCACATATTTTTCTTCAGTTTCACCATATAGCAGTCGCCGTTGCCCCACGCCATCCACGGCGTGCCGTCGTCGTCGATGAGCACGGTGGGGTCGATGTCGGTATTGCTGCGGTGCGAGTCGGGTGTCATGTCGTCGGTGATAAGCGGCGTGCCGTCCTTACGGGCTGGACGGAAGGGTCCGAGGGGTGAGTCACTGACAGCCACATCGATGGCATGGCGACGGTGGTCCTTGTGATCGAGCGTCACGTAGAAGTAGAACTTGCCGTCGTGCTCCACCACCTGAGCCGCCCAAGCACCGTTGGGCACGGCATAGCTGAACACATCGGGGCGCAGCACCGTGCCGTGAGCTTGCCAGTGAATCATGTCAGTTGAGGAGTAGCACAGCCAGCCAGGCATGTTGAACCATCCACCCACATCGGCCTTGTCCTCGCCCACGTAGGCATAGACGGTGTTGTCCACCACGGTGAAGGCTGGATCGGCAGTAAAGGTGTCGGTGAAGAGCGGGTTCTGACCATCCACACGAGGCAGCGCCTCACCGCTAATCTCTAGGTTGCGGATGACTCCCCCGCGCACTTGCAGTGCATTGGGGAATCCTCCCGGGAAGCCGTGGCCTATCACCCACAGCGAACAATTGTGGCGCAGTGCCTTGCCTGGATAGGTCAGTGACGACGACGTTCCATCTACAGTGAGAGTTACGGTAGATTGGTCGCGCTTGCTGTCGTATTTCGATACCGCATCAACAGCATACCAGCGGTCAGCCTGCACCTCAGCACCAGCCCAAAGGCGATGTGCCTTCTCGTTACAGTCTGTCACTTCCACGAAGAAGCGGTGCTCTGTGTTGTCGTAGCCCAACGAGATGTCACTGTTGAGAGAATTCTTACCAATCAGATGGCTGGCCTTGCCTTCCTTGCACACGAATACCTGCTCGGTGCCCAGCGTGCCGCATTTCAGTTCGGCCTTCACACGCCACCAGTCCTGCATGTCTGTATAGGGCAGCGGGTGGTTGAAGTCCAGTTTGTACTCGCTGACATTGAGTGCCAACTCACCCTTCGTGGCATCCCAGTCCTTGAGGTTCCAGTCAGCCAGCGTATAGATCTTCTGCTGGGCCTGCGCTGTGAGCGCCAGCATCATAAGCAATAGTAAGAATAGTCGTCTCATGTTATTTCTCTACAAACGTGTTGAACGAATGGGCGGCTGCGCCGTCATTTGACAAGCAGTTTGCGGCCTTTCTTGACGACGATGGAACGATAGGATTTATCGACGCGTTGTCCGGCAAGATTATACAAAGGTCCTTCTTCAGCACCCCTCTCAAGGGCGACTTCAGGCACGGACGTCGGTTGTTCGAGAGGGTAGAAGTCCTGAGGCGTCGTCTGGCTTTGAGAGACGAAGTAAGCATGGTGCGCGGGATTGACAAAAGTGGCACCGTCTGCCGCGTTCCATTTCCATCCTGTTTCCTGCACGTCCTCGTACAGCACGTAGTAGAAGTTGCCTCCGTACGTCAGCTGATCCTCGTCGGAACCTCGCAACTGATTGAACACGTCGACCGCCTTCTTCCGCGTCGTGGGGACCATGACGTATGTACCAGGTTCGGCTTTCAGGAGCACCCCCTGGCCGGCAGGGAGAACCGATCCGGCTTCGTTGAACTCCCGGCTGACGACGATCGTGCCGTTATTCTCTTTTAAGGTGCAAGCCTGCATGCCTTCGGGGAGCAGGAAGCTCTGGTTGCTGTAATAGAAGGTCGTATAGCCGGATGCAGGCACTTGCACCGTGACAAATGGATTCTTGTAAGTGAGGGAGAAGCCTTGGAAGTTCAGCCACTGGCTGCTGTTGGTGACGTTGGCAGACAAGGTCATCTGATGGTCAGCGACGATGATGTCGCTGAGTGTCGTCTGCGCCTGGTCGCTTGTCAGCGTCTGTGCAGCACCGGCCATCGTCTCTTCGGTGTTCAGCAAGACTTCATTCTTCTTAATATCCTGCAAGGCGTTCAGATTCCCATTGACGGTATTTCCCGCCGCAGCCGTGGCAACAGGCTGCCGCCCTGAGCCGTCGTTTCGGTAGAATGCGTGGAACACAGCCTCATAGACGCCATTGGGAAGGTCGGTCTGAGTCTGCTGGAGTTTGAAAGTCTGGTGCAGCACTTCGATGTCACCGTCGCCGAGGGTGGTTGGGACGTCCGTCCAGTCGGCCGTCGTCGCATTGCCCAGCATGTCGGCATTCGTAAACAAAGAAGTCGCGTCGACAGGCACGGTGAGGTCGCCGGCAGTGGCCAGCAGCAGTTGTCGCGTAGCCGCGCGCAATTCCGTCACTGATGCGCTCGCGTCACTATAGACCGAATACGCTTGCTGTAGCTCCGATGCATGATCCGTCTCCTTTCCTGATTCAAGAATGGCTTGCTGCAGCTTGAACAGCTGTTTCCGTTCTTTGTATTTGGCATAATTCCCATTGGTGATGTCACGCGTGGGAATGAAGGCCCAGTGGACATAGCCACGTCCATGGCTCGTCGTCAGCGGTCCGCCGTAGGCGTAGGCAAGGTCGAGACACGCCTTCTGGCTCTCGGACTTGAGCGTATAAACGGTGCCCGAGGGAGAGTTCAGAGGTTGATAGACGAATGCGCCTTCGGCCATCGAACGGTCGCTCCAGACATTGCAGGCATCGGCCAGGCAACCCACATAGACATTCGGCTTATCGTACATGGAGACATACAACTTGTTGCCCGCCTGTCGCTGCACCTTGACGCGGTATTTCGAACTGAAAGTCGTGTCGCCTTTGGGCAGACGCTGAGCCAGCGATTGCGTGTTCCAGTCCATTCCATAAGTGACAAAAGCGTCGGCGTCGACATTGTACAGGAGAATCGACTCGGACGAAGTGATTTTTGTCACATCCTTGCCGGGCAAGGCCGGAAGGTTCCATCCGTCGGTCTGTCGCGGCTGAGCGATGGTCTGGCCGATGATGTCGTTGATTTCATCGGCAGACAGCGCATAGTTGTAGATCCGCAGGTCGTCGATGAAACCATCCATCAGTGGCACGTCTTCCAGTAGGTTGGCACCTACGCTGTTGACCACAGGACAGACATCCGACAGACGCACCGCCACAGGAGCGCTGGCCGCTTCCACGCCGTCCACGTAGATGGCCACACTTTCTTCGCCGATGGTCAGCGCCACGTGGTGCCATCCTTCGGCCATGCTGCCGGCCTGCAACGTTTGCTCCGTCTCGCCGTTCTTCATCTGGAACACGATGCTTCCGCCAGCATTCAAGGACAGACTGGCATAGTGGTCGGCATCCGAGACGAAGTCAAACAGACAACTGTTCTTGGCGAACGCACCGGAAGCAGCGCACACCCATACCGCATACGTAGCATCAGGAAGGCTGCAGGCCGCGACGGGCAGGCACAGATAGTTCGACACCCCGTCCAGCAGCAGCGCATTCTTGCCGGAACGATACTCCGTGGTCTGGGTGGCCAGGCTCGACGGGTCGCAGACCACGCCGTGCAGCTGGTTCTCGGTCATGTCACATGCCGACGACTCAAATTCGTAGCGCGCTACCAGTCCTTTCTCGTCGGCAAGGGAAGCGCTGACGGGAACAGACCGTGCAGAACGGTTCTGCGAATAGTCAACGCTTTGCACAGCATAATAATAAGTATGACGGGGACGCGCCGTGTTGTCCAGGAAACGGTTGGTCTGAATGCCCCTTCCTATGACGTCATACGCGATTTCCCCCCTCTCGTCCTTCTCGCCGCGAAGCACGACATA
>CACXAG010000181.1 GCA_902765585.1 uncultured Prevotellaceae bacterium | reverse complement strand
TACCGCCGACGGTCAGCGCCCAGCCACCACGTATATTGTAGTAGATTTTTTTCCCCACAAGGTCAAGGGGATTTTCAATCCCCATTAACTTCTCAGCCAGCGAACGGGGAATCATACAACAATCAACCTGACTGAGCGTCTTCTTCGGGTTGCCCACCAACACTCGGAAGGGGAAGACATCGAAGAAACAACTGTCAACTACCGCATAGTTGGTGCGCACCCGTTTGTCGTCATCCGTCACGATAGGCATATCGTGGGCAAAGCCGGTGTATCGGGTAGCGGCCTCCACCTGCGGACAATAGTGTTTCAAGCCGTGAGCCACAGCACCAGCCGTCTGCGGATAGTGTTTATACTCACCATCCATAATGATATCTTCGCAAACCACATAAATGCGGTCGCTCGTTGGGAAGAAATTGTCCCACGACTGTTCAAAGCCAGCCTTGCCTATCAGCACGATACCAGTTGCCAGTCCTACGGCTAGGCACACAATCTTAATCCAGTTGTGCTGCCCTCGCTGATTGAGAGATTTCAATACGTTCATATATCAATTTGTTTAATCCGTTGTCCTTACTCGTTCTTGATACTATTAATGGGATTCTCATTGGCCGTGCGCCAACTCTGGATAATGACGGTGGTGAGGGTAATGACGCCAACTGTCAGAAGGGCCAGGGGGAAGAGCCACCAGTAGATGGGCGTGCGCTCGGCAAACGACTGAAGCCACTGACGTCCTATGTAGTAAGCTATCGGAGCTGCAATGATGAAGCTGACAGCGAGCAGCAGGGCGTAGTGGCGGCAGAACATCATGAGGATTTCCTGCGTCGAAGATCCCATTACCTTGCGGATGCCAATCTCCTTGCGACGGTATTCCGTCTCGAACATCGTCATACAGAACACACCGATGAGGGTGATGACGAGGCATACACCTGAGAACCAGCCCACCTGACGGATGAAACGGAACTCATCCTGATAGAGGTCTTCGAGTTTCTGGTCGAGGAACTTTGTTTCCACCTGTTCTCCACTGCCCATCCGTGTAAGTACATCGCTAATCTGTTTGCGAGTAGCGACCTTGTCATTGCCAGCAGTCACACGGATGTTGGCAATACCCAACTGGTCGCCCCATTCAGAAAAACTTTCACCGAAGATAATGAAGGCCAGCGGTTCCTGATGCCGGTCCTTGCGAGTAGATGCATATCGGATATCTTCGCAAACACCAATGACAGGGTAATCTTTGTCCAACAGTTTCTTGTCAATCTCCACCCAGGGCCATTGCTTGCGGGCCGCCTCATTGATGATGTAGCAGTCGCCATCATGCTCTGTGAAGTCGCGCCCCTCTATAACCTTGATGCCCATAGTACGAAGATAGTGCCAATCGACGGGCATACTGGTGAAGGTGATTTGGTGGTCGTTGTCAGCGCGTCCCCAACCCATATAGCCATCCTGTGCACCCAGCACAAAGCGCGAGAAACTGACATCAGAAACGCCACTCTGTTGCATCAACTCGGCACGGACGGCATCTTTCTTACCTCGTAGTTCATTTGTGAGCGGGGCATAGAGCACCTCATCTTTGTCGAAGCCGTAGTCGCTGTTATAGATGTAGCGGCTCTGCATGAGCAAGATGCTGATATAGGTCACCATAAGCAGGGCTATGCCCAGTTGAAGTGCAACAAGAGTGGAACGCAACTTACGTCCCTTTGGCGTGAGACCGAAAGAGCCTTTCAGCACTAAGGCAGGCTGAAACGACGTAGCGAAGAATGCAGGATAGACACCCGCCACAATGCCGACGGCAACAGCCAGCAACGCTGTAATAGCCAGAAGGACAGTATGGTCGCCAAGGGCCAGCGAGCCTAATAGCAGTTCTGTAGGCTGTTTTGCCACTAATGCACAAACCACTAATGCTAAGCCGTATGCTATCAATGCCGTCAGAACTGTCTCGGCAATCATTCCTAATCGCAGTCTCGCCACACCTTCGCCCAACACACGACGAGTATTTACACTCTTGATGCGCATAGGGCTCTCAGCCAAGACGAAATTCAGGAAGTTGATGGCTGCAATAACGATTACCAGCACGCATGATAACTCCAAGATGAAGAGTATGGCGGGATTGCCCTTGTCATCGCCATGAACACCAGAGAAATATGTGTCGCGTATGGGCGTCAGTCGATAGCCCTGATTGTCAAATTGCCTGTCGAACATGGCACGCACCTCCGACTCCTGAGCTTCAGTAACCTCTCCAGCAGCAAGTGCTCCGCCCCACTGCAGTTTCCACAACTGTTCCTTAAACTGTTTGCCAAACCCCTTCAGCATGCTCTCTGCATCGACACCCTCGCGAAGTTTGACGTAGACAATATAGCTCCATTCACTCCAGTCCTGCAGATTGTTTTGTGTGGCATAATAAACATCGTTCTTCATTGAACAGTTGGCAGGAAAGTCCTCATAGACACCCTGCACGGTTAGCGTGTCACTCTTCGAATAGATTGGCTGTCCGGCCACGTCCGTCCGACCGAAAATCTTCTTAGCCAGCGATGCCGGTATGATGACACTCCGCTCACCGTAGTCGTCCCAACTAAGCTTGCCGTCAAGACAATGTGCAGATATTGCACCGAACGGTGTCAGATTTGAGCCGGAGCGAGGATGTTCGACCACACTCTCGCCAACAACAAACTCACGTTTCTGTCCCCAACTGGCCAGTTCAGTCATGGCCTCTACCTGTGGCATCTCCGAAAGGATGGCGTTTGTAGGACGATTGCAGTTGATGCCCCACGGAGAGTCGGATCCCATCTTCGTCTCAAATCGGAACACACGCTCATTGTCAGGGATACACGAATTATAGGAAATGTTATACACCACTTGCGTCATCAGCAGGTAGAAGGCAGCAAAGGCCACTGTCAGCCCGACAAAGTTCAATACAGTTGCCGTCTTGAAGCGGCGTGCCATGTAAAGCATGTTTCTAATTACGTTCATATATCAATTCCTTTATCTTATTGCATTATTGTTGTTGTTCAAAATTCGGTTTTGAGCGGGCGCTCCAGTGTATGAGACCGTTCGCTCCAAGATATAAGGGCGGGCGCCCCAATTGATACGGGCGGGTGTACAAAGCGAGAGAGGTACGGGTTCCGTCCCTGTCAGGTAGGCTCTCACTCCCTGTTTACTACGGGTTCTTACCCTTTTCGCGCGTAGTAACATCATTGACTCCTTACTTAAGCACCAACACTTCATTGTCTTTGAATGCCTCGTAGCCGCTGGTGACGACGCGCTCGCCTGGCTCCAAGCCTTCGAGGACTTCGTAATACTGCGGATTCTGACGGCCTATGCGGATGTTACGGCGATAGGCTTTCTGGCCGCTCTTATCAAGAACAAAAATCCATTGTCCGCCGGTGGTTTGGAAGAAGGTTCCACGAGGGATGAGGACGGCCTGCTCGGGCTGACCCAGTTCGAGGTCGATGTAGTAGGTCTGGCCTGTGCGGATGTTCTCAGGACGCTCCCCTCGGAAGACGAAGTCGCAACGGAATTTGCCTTCACGAACTTCAGGATAGACCTTGCGGACTTGCAACTGGTATTGTTTATCGCCACGAGTAAAAGTAGCCGTGAGTCCTTGGCGCACACGGTCGATATAGTGCTCGTCGATCTGAGCCTGCACCTTATAGTCGCTAAGATCGTTCAACTGTCCTATCTTCTGTCCGGGCTGGATGCTCTGACCTAATTCTACATCTAATAGACCTAACTCGCCATCAATGTTTGCCCGCACTTCGAGCTTATCCTTGCGCTGACGGACCAGCACCACGTTCTTGCGCATATTGTCGAGGTTGTCCTCCATCTGGTCCATCTGTACGGTGCGATAGATACTGTCCTGCTTCAGGCGCTTTGACACCAAAGAGCGTTTCTTGGCAGAGAGTTGATAGTCCTCTTGCGACTGAATGTAGTCCTCGCGACTGATAAGCTTCTCCTGATAGAGTCGCTTGTTCTGCTCGAATGTGCGCTGCTTGCGCTGGGTGTCCATATCGAGTTGAGCCTGCTCCGTCTGGTTGTTCAGACGGTCTTGCTGCATGGCGACCTGCGTGTTTCGCAGCAGGTTCTGTTTCTCAGCCAGTTCTGCTTCGGCATTCAGAATCTGCAGGTCGAGGTTGCTGTTGCTCAGACGGACGATGACATCGCCCTTCTTGACGTGCGAACCCTCTTCGACTACCTTCTCCATCACGATGCCGCCTTCCTCGGGCGAAATCTGCACCACCTGGATGGGCATTACCTGTCCGTTGGTGCGCACATAGTCCTTGAACTCAGCCTTCGTTACCTCGCTTACTGTCAGATCGTCGGCATTGACTTTCAGCGTAGAGGCGTGATTGCCAAAAACCAGCCAACAGATTATTAGCAGCAACAATACACCGCCTGCAGCATACGGCCAATACTTCATCAGTCTTTGCGACTTTGTCTTTTCTATTATTCTGTCCATATCGTTTCTCCGTTATAATATCTTACCAATTGTTCTTTTACCATTGCCATCAGCTGGCATTGCAGCAGAGTGGCCTTTGAGTTCAGCAATTGTGCTGAAGTGGTACGCAAGTCGATAGCCGTACTCAACCCTTCTTCAAATTGGCGTTTCGTCAGTTGATAGGCGATGCTG
>CACXAG010000180.1 GCA_902765585.1 uncultured Prevotellaceae bacterium | reverse complement strand
CCAGAGGGACTCTTTATGAAGTGGGGCGTCATCGACTTCGCAGGCGGTATCGTGGTGCATGCATCATCGGGTATCGCAGCCCTGGCGGGAGCCATCTTCTTGGGACGACGCACGACGGCTAAAAGCGAACCCGCCAACATCCCCTTCGTGCTGCTGGGAGCCGCCCTGCTATGGCTGGGCTGGTTTGGTTTCAACGCAGGTTCGTCGCTCCATGCTGATGGCGTTGCCGTCAAGGCTTTCCTCAACACCAATACCGCCTCGGCTACGGCTATGATGACGTGGATATTCTTTGACTGCTTGCGTGGTCGCAAGCCCTCGGCCATGGGTGCCGCTGTCGGTTGCGTGGTTGGTCTGGTGGCCATTACCCCCTCGGCAGGGGTTGCGTGGTTGGTCTGGTGGCCATTACCCCCTCGGCAGGCTATGTCACCGTGGGGCAGAGCATCTTCATTGCCTTTGTCATCACCCTCATCTGTAACGTCGCCGTCTATTGGCGCTCACATACCCGTATCGACGATGCCCTCGACGTGTTTCCCACCCATGGCACAGGCGGTATCTTCGGCACCGTGCTCACGGGTATCTTCATTCAGGAGGGACTCATCGCCGGCACATGGGATGGTTTTGTGATTTTCCTCTACCACATCCTGGCTATCGTCATCGTCTTTGTCTACACCTTCGCCATGAGTTGGCTGGGCTACAAGTTCATCGATAGCCTTATCCCCATGCGCGTGTCGGCCTATAGTGAAAAGGTTGGTCTCGATTTCTCGCAGCACGACGAGCACTACGGACTGGCTCATATCGGTGAGCGTGAACTGGCGGAGTACGAGGAGCATATTAAGGAAAAAGCAGCAAAGTGACGGATTGTAACAATATGATGCTGTTTTCGTGCAAAATGTTAGCAGAATGATAGTAGTAATCACGCTTAAAGTTGCAAAATGATAGTTAATGGCAGTTTTTAAAATCAAAATGTCGTAAAAGCAATGAGATTTATGACGAATCGTCGTACCTTTGCAGCAGAATTAAGCAAACAGTTAGTAATTTAAAGTAAAAAGACTTATGGAAGCATTAAGATTTCAGGTTGTCGGCGAGGCCTTCAAGAAGAAGCCGCTCGACGTAAAAGCACCCAGTGAGAGACCTTGCGAGTATTTTGGCAAGAAGGTTTTCAACCGCGAGAAAATGTATAAGTACCTGCCTAAGGACGTGTACGAGAAGATGATTGACGTCATCGATAATGGCGCACGTCTCGACAGGACCGTTGCCGATGCCGTTGCTGCTGGCATGAAGCAGTGGGCCACCGAGAACGGAGTGACACACTATACGCACTGGTTCCAGCCTCTGACGGAGGGCACCGCCGAGAAGCATGACTCGTTCATCGAGCACGACGGTAAGGGCGGTATGGTTGAGGAATTCTCTGGAAAGCTGCTCGTCCAGCAGGAGCCCGACGCCTCGTCGTTCCCCTCTGGCGGCATCCGCTCTACCTTCGAGGCCCGTGGCTACTCGGCTTGGGACCCCACGTCGCCTGTGTTCATCATCGACGACACCCTGTGTATTCCCACCGTATTTATATCTTATAGCGGCGAGGCACTCGACTACAAGGCACCGCTGCTGCGCGCCCTGCATGCCGTGAACGTGGCTGCCGTGGACGTCTGCCACTATTTCGACCCCGCTGTCAAGAAGGTCACCTCTAACCTGGGTTGGGAGCAGGAGTACTTCCTCGTGGACGAGGGCCTCTATGCTGCCCGTCCCGACCTGCTGCTGACAGGCCGTACGCTGATGGGCCACGACTCGGCCAAGAACCAGCAGATGGACGACCACTACTTCGGCGCCATCCCTGAGCGCGTGCAGGCCTTTATGAAGGATTTGGAGTTCGAGGCTCTGGCGCTCGGCATCCCCTGCAAGACGCGTCACAACGAGGTGGCCCCCAACCAGTTTGAGCTGGCTCCCATCTTCGAGGAGACCAACCTCGCCGTAGACCACAACATGCTGCTGATGTCAGTGATGAAGAAGGTGGCCCGCAAGCACGGTTTCCGCGTGCTGTTGCACGAAAAACCCTTCGCCGGCATCAACGGTAGCGGTAAGCACAACAACTGGTCGCTCTCCACGGACAACGGCATCCTGCTGCATGCTCCTGGCAAGACCGCTGAGCAGAACCTGCGCTTCGCCACCTTTATTGTGGAGACGCTGATGGGTGTCTACAAGCACAACGGACTGCTGAAGGCCTCGATTATGAGTGCCACCAATGCCCACCGTCTGGGTGCCAACGAGGCTCCTCCCGCCATCGTCAGCTCGTTCCTCGGCAAGCAGGTCAGCGAACTGCTCGACCACATCGAGAAGGCCGACGTAGACGACATCCTCGCTATGGCTGGCAAGCAGGGCCTGAAGATGGACATTCCTGAGATTCCCGAACTGTTCATCGACAATACCGACCGTAACCGCACGTCGCCCTTCGCCTTTACGGGCAACCGCTTTGAGTTCCGTGCCGTAGGTTCTGAGGCCAACTGCGCCAGCGCCATGATAGCCCTGAACAGTGCCGTTGCCGAGGCTCTCGTCGACTTCAAGAAGCGCGTCGACGCCAAGATTCCAGAGTTTGAGAAGAAACTCGCTGGCACTGGCCACAGCGCCACGTTCCACGCCATCATCGACGTGCTGCGCGACGACATCAAGACCTGTAAGCCCATCCGCTTCGACGGCAACGGCTACAGCGACGAGTGGGTCATCGAGGCTGAGAAGCGCGGACTGGACGTCGAGAAGTCCTGCCCGAAGATCTTCGAGCGCTACCTCGACGAGGAGAGCATCCAGATGTTCGAGAGCCTGGGCGTCATGACCAAGAAGGAGCTGGAGGCCCGCAACGAGGTGAAGTGGGAGACCTACACCAAGAAGATTCAGATTGAGGCCCGCGTGCTTGGCGACCTGTCGATGAACCACATCATCCCCGTTGCCACCCGCTACCAGAGTGCCCTGCTGAAGAATGTCGACAGCGTATCTACAGCCTTCACCGTCGACAAGGCCGAGAAGCTGAACGCCCGCAACCTCAAGATTATCGAGGAGATAGCCGAGCGCACCTCTGCCATCGAGAAGGGTGTCGAGGAACTCATCAACGCCCGCAAACTGGCCAACAAGATTGCCGACGAGCACGACAAGGCCATTGCCTACCACGACAAGGTGGAGCCGTTCTTGGACAAGATTCGCTACGAGATCGACAAACTCGAGCTCATCGTCGACGACTCGCTCTGGCCATTGCCCAAATATCGTGAGCTGCTATTCATAAGATAAAAAAGATTGTACTTCAAAGAGGACTCGGAACTGTCACGGTTTCGAGTCCTCTTTTTGAGTTTTTAAATAGTTTGGCTTTTCTTGGCAAGACATATCCCCTAAAATTTGGCGGTCTCGGCAAAAATGTGTACCTTCGTAGCGTCAAACAGATAAAGTGAGATTAGGACGTAGTAACGAAAGGAACAATAGTATGAACAAAATTGTATTGATAACAGGAGCGACAAGCGGGATAGGACTCGCTTGCGCACGGAAATTCGCTGAGAATGGCGACAGACTGATTCTGACAGGAAGAAACGAGCAACGCCTGAATGAAATCAGGAAAGATCTGACGGAAAGCGGTACTGACGTGCTGACGCTGGCATTTGACGTGAGAGACCGCGAGAAGGCAGCGAAGTACATCCAGGAGTTGCCTGCAGAGTGGCAGGAGATAGACGTGCTGGTGAACAATGCTGGCCTGGCGCTGGGACTGGAGCCAGAGTATGAGGGCAGTTATGACGACTGGGAGACGATGATAGACACGAACATCAAGGGCCTGCTCACGATGACGCGTCTGGTGGTGCCTGGTATGGTGGCGCGCAATCGCGGACATATCATCAACGTCGGCTCTGTGGCTGGCGATGCTGCCTATGCTGGCGGCAATGTCTACTGCGCCACGAAGGCTGCCGTAAAAGTACTCTCCGATGGCCTGCGCATCGACGTAGCCAATACCGCCATCCGTGTGACGAACCTGAAGCCTGGACTCGTAGAGACCAACTTCAGCAATGTCCGCTTCCACGGCGACAACGACCGTGCCGCCACAGTCTATAAAGGCATCCAGCCCCTGACGGGCGACGACATAGCCGATGTAGCCGTCTTTGCCGCCAATGCTCCAGCGCATGTGCAGATAGCCGAGGTGCTGATACTGGCCACCCATCAGGCCAGCGGCAGCGTCATCGTTAGGAAATAAAATACGAAGAAAAAAGTGATTCCGTCAGTCTTTAAGGCGGAAGAGATATAATCGCTTAAAGTAAAACAACTTGTTTTACTAACATTAAGACGGCTTTAACGAATGAAGAACCTGCCTTAAACGAAGTAAAACAAGTTGTTTTACTTCAGTGTAGGTAGTGTAAGATTGAAAACAACCTACACTCAATCTAAAAGTCTGATAATAAAAGAGATAAAAGCAAAAGTGTAAGATTCATAAAAATGTAATAAAAAGAAATTGGCAGTACATGCTCCTGTAGACTACAGCCCAGCATCTTGGCAATCGTATCTGCTGAATATTGAACCATATCCCTCACAAAACAATCTGCCTCATTCTGGAAACGAGGTGATGACAGGCTAATGTCGGGGGATGACTTTACCTTATCATTCATTATTTTTGCGGAAGCGAGTATTATCTGCATATCAAATTATTATAGTTCCACATCTGAAGGCCTGTAGTTGTTCTCCCATCACGCCCTTCATTACCTCAAACACATCGTCACCTGTGCAATGGCTTGTATAGAACTGTGTCGAGGAATAATTTTCCTTCAGCCTTTTAGCTAATGCCTGTAGTTCTTCTTCCGATTCCTGACCATCGAGCAAGTGGAAGCCTCCTACTACAGATTTTACCGGATAGGGACAAGCAGCAAGAATGTTCTCCAGTCCACTATGAGCGCAGAAAGCCATCGGTATATAAAGCCAGTTCGTGACGGAAATCATCATTTACATATTCGCCATTAGCACCTTCCACAAAAAGGTGTTTGTTCCCTTTTGGCATCGAATGAATCTGTGGGATATGAGCCATTATATAGAGGCCATCTACAATCTCGCATGTCCTTTCTGCTGTTATGAGTCTATCCTTGATGTTCTCTGGCCACACCATCGTTATGCCATGCAGATTCCCTCGTTTGGAATAGAACTTTTCACTCATTGCATCAGGTGAGACGATGACCTTTGCTTGCCGGTTCTGCTCCAAGAAATATCGTAAGCCTCCTGCATGGTCGCTATGCCCATGAGAAATGAAAACATAGTCAACTGTATTGAGGTCTATGCCTAACACCTCGGCATTTCTGATAAACATATCACTTCCTCCAGTATCAAGCAGAATCCTATGTCGTTCTGAGTCCAACAGGATAGAAAGGCCATGCTCTGTAGAGAGACGGCTGTCATTGCTTCGATTATCTGATAATACAGCCCACTTCATATTTAACATCCAAGATTATCCCCTACAAGCACTACCGCGTGACGGCCTTTAGGTGAATTTCTGAGGAAGTGAACGTAGTTGCAGATAGATTCCGGGGAATTGCAGTTATGACAAACACCATCAACCTGACAAGGGGTCTTGATGTCAAATCTGGCTGCATTGATGGGGGATGCAGTACCTCTTGCCCTTGAAAGAGTCGCTTCTACAGTCTGGGCTACTTTGTTCATGCCAATCACGAAGATAACCTTTTTCGGTCCCCATGTGATAGCAGCCACTCGGTTCCCGTTCCCGTCAATGTTCACGATAACGCCGTCCTCTGAGATAGCATTGGCACTGGTCAGATAAACATCAGCAGAAAACGCTTTGAGATACATGGCTTGTTTTTCCTCTGGGGTCTCTGCCAGGTCGCGGTCAAGTACTTCCAGTGTACCACGCTTCCTTAGATAATCGGGAATACCAAGGTCTCTTACGGTCATCGTACCGCCCCATGTCACACTGTTCCCGTCCTCAATGAGTTCAGAGACTTTCTTTACTGCCTCTTCACCTGTGGGACAATAGAAGCCCTTGATGTGGCGGCGTTGCAGATTTTTGATAAGTGTCTTTGCCAGACGCTCGTTTCTTTCTTCTTGTGGTGTCATACAGAGTGCTTATTTAATTTGTTTACCGTCTAAGAAAGCATTACCAACCTGTCTTATCCATCGACCACCCCAGGCAGCGTTCATTGCATTGGGCTTACCGTTCTTATCATAAGTGCCGATAATCAGCACTGGTTGTGGCAACAGCCACGCAGTTGATTTGAAACTCTTCATAATGTTATCTGTTTGCTTTTGTTATTCTTGCTAAGTGATCGTAATGGTCTCCCTCTGCTACAACCATCTTGTCAAGTGCCTTTCGTTCTATCTCAGGCATGGCCTTATAGCTCCTGAATAGTACCTTCAAGGGTATCTCGTCCT
>CACXAG010000179.1 GCA_902765585.1 uncultured Prevotellaceae bacterium | reverse complement strand
CGGACATCCAAACACCAACTGGCAAGACCTGATGTTTGACCGGAGCGGTTTCCAGCAGACTCATAACCTCAGCCTTTCGGGTGGCACTGAAGCTAACCGCTATATGGTTTCATTGGGTTACACCGATCAGGACGGTATCATCCGCAAGTCGGGTAAGGAGAAGTATAACATCCGCATGAACCTCGACAGTGACTTTACCGACCGTCTGTCGGGCGCATTCAATATGTCGTACTCTCGCGAAGACATCACGACCCCTGCTGGTCCAAACAACAACGCCTACGACTACTTCTTCTACATCCTCAGCTCTATTTCTCCAATGGTGACCAACAGATATTCCAATGGTGACTACGGATATATCGGTGATGGTAACCCTATCGCTTGGCTTGATGACCACCACCGGCTCACTCACCTATACGATTCTGCCAGGACTCACCGCCAAGGTAATGGCCAGCTACAAGCTGTACTATCAGGAGAATCACGACAAGCACGATGCTGTGGCTTACAACCCCAACTATACGCATGGCACCATCGACAAGCTCACCGAGAATATTGACCGTAACGACCGCGCCACGGGCGACATCCTTTTGGACTACACCAATACCTTCAACAACGCTCACAATCTCCATGTGATGGGTGGTTATCATACTGAGTACTTCCGTTCATTCTATATGAATGGCTATCGCGAGAACTTCCCAAGCAAGGACTTGTATGACCTCAATGCTGCAGGTACAAAGAATCAGTCGACCAGTGGTTATCGTCGCGAACTCGCAATGATCTCTTATTTCGGACGTATCAACTATGACTATCGGGGTCGCTACCTCTTTGAGGCTAACGTGCGCTACGATGGCACTTCACGCTTTGCTGCTGGCAACCGCTGGGGTGCATTCCCTTCGGTATCTGCCGGTTGGCGTCTGTCAGACGAGGCATTCTTCGAGCCTCTGGCTGAATACATCACCAATGCCAAGCTTCGTGCCTCCTGGGGTATGCTCGGCAATCAGGATATTGCAGGCTACTATCCTACCGTATCGACCTTCTCTCTGGGCCAGGACTATCCGTTCGGAGGTTCGATTGCTCCAGGTGCAGTAACAACCAACGCCGTCAATAAGGAACTGAAATGGGAGGCAACCACCACCTGGGGTATTGGTCTCGACATGGATCTGTTTGGCAAAGTTAACATTGTGGCTGACTACTATAACAAGACCACTGACGGCATCTTGATGACCATCAACACTCCTGTGACCTTTGCGCTCAACAACTTCTACGACAATGTAGGCAAGGTGCGCAATCAGGGCTTCGAGCTCGCTGTATCATACCACGATCGCATTGGAGAGGTTGGATTTAACGTCGGCGGCAACTTCACCATCAATAAGAATGAGATTCTCAGCCTCGGTGAGAGCGGCGACACTTATATCTATGATACCAATGGAGCCTGCTACGGCATCATGCGTGAGGGTTCTCCACTTAACAGCTTCTTCGGCTACAAGACCGATGGCTACTTCCAGAACGAGGCTGAGATTGCAGCCACCTATCCAAATGGTTGGACCCAGCTCAGTGGCAAAGACCCCAAGCCCGGCGACATCAAGTATGTAGATATCAATGGAGATGGCAAGCTTGATGCTGATGATCGCACCGTGCTCGGCTCATGGGATCCGGAATTGACTTTCGGCTTCAACTTGGGCGCTGACTGGAAAGGTTTTGACATCATGATGGCTTTCCAGGGTGCAGCCAAAGTAAACGGCTACCTGACACGTGAGGGTATCGGATATCTCAACGGCGACGCCTCAAAGCCAACCAAGATCTGGCTTGATCACTGGACCGAGTCAAATCCCAACGCAAAGACTCCTCGTCTGATCACAGGTATGGAGGGCTGGAGCATGCCAACCACCACCAGTGACTTCTGGATGCAGAATACGGCTTACCTGCGTCTGAAGACACTCCAGGTAGGTTACACACTTCCAAAGTTCTCTTGGTTTGACAAGGCTGGTATCAGCAACATCCGCCTCTATTATACCGGTGAGAATCTCTTCACCATCACCGGCATGCTCGATGGCTACGATCCTGAGGCTCCTGTCACTGCAGACAATATGAAGGGCAACTATTATCCTCAGACCAAAATCAACTCAATCGGCGTTTCGCTTACATTCTAACTATTAACCCATAAAAAACAAGCATATGAAATACATCAAAATATTAGCTATGTCGGCTATGGCTCTTGCTACTGCAAGCTGCTCCGAGGACTTTCTTGACCGTGTTCCTACCGACTCGCTTTCATCTAACATCTTCTGGAATACAGAAAATGATGCTGACCTTGCTCTGACGGGTTGCTACCGTCAGCTCTATAGCCCCTATCGTCCGGAAGAGATGTGGTTCTGGGACAGCGCATCTGACAATGCCTTCTGCTTCCACAACAACAAGGACTATCGAGCTATCGGCAATGGCTCTATGGCAGCATCGGGCGTAAGTGTGCACAACTACTTCACATATACTCAGATCCGCACCTGCAACGAGTATCTCGCTAACGAGAATACAATCAAGTTCAACAGCAATGAGAAGCGTGAGCAATATCGCGATGAGGTGAGAATGCTGCGTGCCATGTCCCTCTACTTCCGCGTTCAGACTTATGGCGACTTCCCATTCTCGGAGGATGTCTATGAGACTATCGAGGAGTCAAAAGTAGGTCGCGTGCCTGCTGCCGAGCTTTATACCTACATCAAGAAAGAGATGGAAGATATCTGCAGCCGTAAGTACTTGCCAGAGACTGCCGCAGCCGGCAGACTGACCATCGGTGCAGCACGTGCCTTCCTGATGCGAGTATATCTTTATTTGGGTGACTATAACAACACGATCAAATATGCGCAGGAGGTGATGAATAGTGGAACCTACCAGATGCCTGCAATGAGCTATGAGCAGTCTTTCCTCAAGGCTAATCAGTACAACTCAGAGGTAATCTTCTCTTTCGAGCACGACAAGCCAGGTGGTTTCGGCATGTGGGTAGCAGAATTTTTCCCAAACGCTGCTTATGGTGGATGGTCGTCGCTTGTTCCTACTATCAGTCTTCTGAATTCGTATGAGACCATCAACGGCCTCACTATCGACGAGGATCCGACCTACAACCCCGAGAACCCATTCGTTAACCGTGACCCGCGTCTCCGCGCCTCTATTCTCTATCCAGGTCAGCACTGGGATAAATATGCCGACACTGAAACTTGGCCACAGGGCTATCCTTCTATTATTCCAGGCAGTGGCGACTATCACTCAGATGCCAACAATGCCTGCAAGACCGGTATGAACTTCAAGAAGTTCTATTCCGAGCCATCAGAATTTGGCGATATCTGGAGCTGCGACCGCAACTTCCCTATTTTCCGCTATGCAGAGGTTCTTCTCTCGTATGCTGAGGCAAAGATGGAGTTAGGCCAGATAGATGCAACCGTATATGATGCTATCAATCAAGTAAGAGAGCGTGCGGGCATGCCTGATGTTGACCAGACCAAGTATGCTACCCAAGACAAGCTGCGCGAGCTGATACGTCGTGAGCGTCGTGTAGAGTTCGTTTACGAAGGCCTTCGCCGCTGGGATATCCTGCGCTGGGGCATCGCTAAGGATGTCATGCCCGAACCCATTTGGAATATGGACGGCACCATCCTGCCAACTATCAATGCTGAGGGCGATAATGATGTCAAGCTGGAACCTTATACCACATATGAGGAGATCCGCCAATTTACCGCTGGCAGGAATGAGCTTTTCCCTGTGCCTCAGACCGTAATCGACAACAATCCGCTCATCTCCCAAAACCCTGGATATTAATATGAAAAAGAATCTGCTTACCATCGGACTCATTGCATCAGCCTCATTGGCTAATGCTCAAAACCTGAATCAACCACCCGTAATGGGTTGGAGCTCGTGGAATACGTTCGACGTCCACATCAGCGAAGAACTGATTAACGGACAGGCAGATGCCATGGTTTCGCAAGGACTGAAGGATGCCGGTTATAATTACATCAATATCGATGACGGATACTTCGGACTGCGCGATGATGAGGGCAATCTGATGACCCATCCATTCCGATTCCCCAACGGTCTGCGTGGCATCGTCGATCATGTGCATTCTCTCGGTCTTAAAGCCGGCATCTACAGTGATGCCGGCAGCAATACCTGCGGTTCGGGTCAGGGCACTGACGACAAGTGGGGTATGGGCGTTGGTCTTTTTGGACACGAAAAGATGGACTGTGAGTTCTTCTTCAACGATTTGGGATTCGACTTTATCAAGGTCGATTTCTGCGGCGGACAGGCCCTTTTGGATCGTGCAAAAACCGATTTGGACGAACGCCAGCGCTACACCTCGATTTCGAACTCGCTGAAGGCAACAGGCAAGGAGGTCAGCTTCAACGTTTGCCGATGGGCCTACCCTGGCACCTGGATTCACGACGTGGCAGACTCCTGGCGTACGACCGGGGACATCTGGTGCGACTGGACTTCTGTCCGCGACATCTTGGCCGAGAACCTCTATCTTTCGGCCTACAGCAGCTACGGTCATTACAACGACATGGATATGCTCGAAGTGGGCCGTAACATGAGTGAGATAGAAGACCGCACACACTTTGGTATGTGGTGCATCATGAACTCTCCTCTCCTCATTGGTTGTGATATGCGAACCATCCCTGCACCTGCACTCGAACTGATGAAAAACAAGGAGCTCATCGCCCTCAACCAGGATCGTCTGGGCGAGCAGGCTTATGTGGCCGCTAAAATCGGAGATTGCTTTGTCCTGGTACGCGACATTGAGCAAGCACAGTCGGGCATCCGTGCAGTGGCCATCTATAACCCAAGCGACGATGCGGCACACGTCACCCTCCCACTTGAAACCATCGACTTGGCAGGCAAGACCGCCATCCGAGACCTTTTCGATCATAAGGACCTGAAGGCCATCACCAATGGCAATTTGGTTTGTGATGTGCCTGCACATGGAACAATGATCTATCGACTGGAAGCAGAGAAACGTCTGGAGCGCAAGGTCTATGAGGCTGAAACGGCGTTCATTTCAGACTATCAGGAGCTTGAAAATCCATATGCCCGCTTTTCGGGATTCTATGAATACAAGCCATTTGCAAGCAGTGGCAT
>CACXAG010000178.1:1804-6592 GCA_902765585.1 uncultured Prevotellaceae bacterium | reverse complement strand
ACGACGGCCAGGCCTATATGTACTGGGGCAACCCCCACACCTTCTGGGCCAAGCTCAACCCCGACATGACCAGCATCAAGATTGACGCCGCCGTTCCCGAGGCGTCAGCGTCGGGCACCGCCGCCTCTGGGGTATCAGCGTCGGGCGTCACAAAGCTCCCCCACATCCCCAACTACCAGGAGGGCCCGTGGTTCTACAAGCGCAACGGCCACTATTACCTCGGCTTCGCCTCCACCTGCTGTCCCGAGGCTCTCGGCTACGCCATGAGCGACAAACCCACCGGCCCATGGCAGTGGAAGGGCTACATCATGAAGCCCACCCAGCGCGACCGCGGCAACCACCCCGGCATCTGCGACTACCAGGGACACTCCTATGTCTTCGGTCAGAACTACGACCTGATGCACCTCGACACCTACGTGCACCACGAGCGCCGCAGCGTCTCCGCCACCGAGATTACCTACAATGCCGACGGCACCATCCAAGAAGTCCCCTACTGGCTGGACCAGAAGCCCATGCAGCAGCTGCACTGGCTGAACCCCTACCGCCGCGTAGAGGCCGAGACCATGGCCTGGGGCTACGGACTGAAGTCGTCGAAGATGGGCATCCAGAACACTGGCGTCGTCAAGGATATGCCTGAGTCGACGGGCAAGCGCAACATGTATATCTACGACATCAACGACGGCGAGTACATCCGTCTGCGCGGCGTGGACTTCGGCACTGGCGCCAAGCAGTTCAGCATCATCGCTGCCGCCGCAGCACAGGCCGGCTGCACCGTCACCCTGCGCATAGACGGCCCGAAGGGCGACGTCATCAGCACCGCCACCATCAAGAGCACGGGCTCCGCAGACAAGTACAAGGCCTTCACGACGAAGGTCAAGGGCGCCACGGGCGTCCACGACCTGTACCTCTGCTTCGACAAGGCCCAGGGCGACGTCCGCCTGGACTGGTGGCAGTTTAAGAAATGAATAGTGAAAAGTGAATAATTTGCTACCGCAATAAAAATAAGAATGATATGAAACGCATTTCCCAGAGTTTATTATTTATTATTTTTTCTTTTTTATTTAGCAGCGTAGCTGCGCAGAACCCCTATCTGCCGCTGTGGGAGCATGTGCCCGACGGCGAGCCCCGCGTGTTTGACGACCCCGACCAGCCGGGCAAGCAGCGTGCCTATATCATCGGTTCGCACGACACCCACTACACGCAATATTGCGGCAACGACATCCGCATGTGGTCAGCACCCGTCGAGGACCTCACCCAGTGGCGCGACGAAGGCCCCATCTTCTCATGGTTCGTCAACGGACAGTGGGACACCATGTTTGCCCCCGACCTCGTGGAGACCGTCGACAAGCAGACGGGTAAGAAGACCTACTGGCTCTATCCCCACAGCCGCGGCTGGCAGCGCATCCCCATGGTCTGCAAGAGCGACCGTCCCAACGGTCCCTTTGTGCCCGTCAACCTGACGGAGGACGGCAGCCGCTGTGTGCCCGGCTCGCTCATCGACTTCGACCCGTCGGTATTCATCGAGCCTGTCACCGACAAGAAGGACAAGGACTACGACAAGGGCTTCCGCGCCTACGTCTTCTACGGTTTCCAGCACTCTACGGCCTGTGAGCTCGACCAGAACACGATGTTCTCGAAGCGCGAGGGCACGGAGCTGATAGACCCCTTCATTCCCGCCAGCAGCCGCGACGGCAAGCTGTTAGACAAGGAGGGCAGCGTCTACAAGGCACTCTACAAGGACCAGAATCCGCTGGACTTCAATTTCTTCGAGGCATCGAGCATCCGTCAGGTCGGCAACAAGTATGTCGTGGTGTTCAGCGGCTACTCTGGTGCTGAATACGGTCTGGACAATACCAACAGTGCCCTGCGTTATGCCTACGGCGACAGCCCGCTGGGTCCGTGGCGTTCGGGCGGCGTGCTGGTAGACTCGCGTGGCGTCGTTGAGAACGAGGACGGCTCGAAGCTCATCACCACCAATGCCGGTCATAACACGCACGGCTCGCTGCAACAGATCAACGGCCAGTGGTACGTCTTCTACCACCGTCCGCCGCGTGGCTTCGGCAATGCCCGCCAGGCCATGGTAGCTCCCGTGAAGATTACGTGGGACAAGAAGGCCGTTGCCAAGGGTGGCAAGGTGCGCATCACCGCCTACGACCCCTACGCAAAGAACAACGAATGGACCGCCAAGGACAGCCAGGGCAACGAGTACACAGGTGCCGAGGTCACCAGCGAGGGCTTCCAGGTCTACGGCCTGCCGCCCTATGCCTACTATTCAGCCGGTCTGGCCTGTGTCATGACGGGCGGCACCAACAGCAATGAGTGGATGCAGGACAACTTCGACGTATGGGACAACAGCATGGACCTGGCCGGCATCACCAATGGCGGCATCGTCGGCTTCAAATATTTCGGCTTCGGCGGCCTCGCACAGACTGCCAAGGGACTGCCCGCCTTCGAGGGCACGAAGCAGGGCGACGGCACGCTGCTGAACCTCCGGCTGACACCCGGCAAGCATGGCGCCTTCAAGATTCGCGTTCGCTTGGACAACCCGTGGAAGGGCCAGGAGATTGCCGTCTTCGACGTTCCGGCTACTGACGCCCTAAATCCCGCAGCCACCACCCTCACCCAGCCCGTTCCCGCTGTCGAGGGTTTGACTGGCAAGCATGCCGTCTACCTCATTGCCGAGGGTGCCGACATCCAACCCAAGCGCGACGACCGCCCACAGTGGGGCCGCCGTCCGCAGCAGCCACAGCGTCCCGACGGACTCTTCGACCTGCACGGCATCGGATTCTCGAAGGGCAGCGCCATTCTGGTTCCTGCCGTTCCGCAGATGACCATCAAGGTCAACGGCAAGCAACTGCTGGTTCCCACTACGCCTATCCGCACCACCAACCAGAACGGCTATACCGACCTGACGCACTATCAGGTGTATGCTCCGCTGAACGGCAACAATGTGATTGAGGCCTACTCCAGCGTGCCGGGCGTAGAGACGACTTTCAGTCCCGTCACCGACGGCCGAGCCACCGTTCGTTGCAAGTGGCAGGGAAAGGAAAAGATATATTTAATCAATTAAGAAGTAAGAATTAAGATGTGTCGGCTTTGCCGAGTAAGAAATAAGAAGTAAGATATGATGAATCGAATAACTAAAACACTGATACTGTTGGCCGCTGTGATGCTGTCGACGGCAGCCTTTGCCCAGTTGTCGAAGAACCCCTACAAGTTTCTGGGCAACATCACGACCAGCTATAATGTAGATGCCGGCGGTGGCGTACCAAGGTATTATACCCTTTGGAACCAGATTACCTGTGAGAACGAATCGAAGTGGTCGTCAGTAGAAGGCAGCCGTGGCAATTTCAACTGGAATGGAGCCGACAATGCTTTCAACTATGCCAAGCAGCACAATTTCACCTACAAGTTCCACGCCCTGGTGTGGGGTGCCCAGTATCCCGGTTGGTTGGAGAGTCTGTCTGCCGGTGAGCGATTCTCCGCCATGACCAATTGGTTCAACCATGCCAAGGAGCATTATAAAGAACTGCCTATGATTGACGTCGTCAACGAGGCTGTCGGTACTCACCAGGCTGGTAATCCTATGATCAAGGAGACGTTAGGCGGCGCAGGCAAGACGGGCTACGACTGGCTCATCAAAGCCTTCGAGATGGCCTACGAGCGCTGGCCGGATGCCATTCTCATCTACAATGACTACAACTCCATCCGTTGGGACATTGACAACTACATCACTCTCGTCCGCACCCTGCGCGATGCTGGCGCACCCATCGATGCCTACGGCAACCAGTCGCACGACGTAAACGACATCAGCGAAGATGAACTGAAAAGTGCTTTGAAAAAGCAGCAAGACGCTCTCCAGATGCCGATGTTCATCACGGAGTTGGATATTGACAAGGCTAACGATGCCCAGCAAAAGGCACAATATCAGAAGGTCCTCCCTCACATGTGGGAAGCTCCCTATTGCGCCGGCGTCACCCTGTGGGGCTATGTGGTTGGTCATACTTGGGTCGGCAATTCGGGACTCTACCAGGAAAATGGCGAAGAGCGTCCTGCCATGACCTGGATTAAGGAGTATATGGAAACCGATGCTGCCAAGAATGCCGTGGGACCTTTCCCGGGTACGAAGAAAGAGGCCTCTATCTACATCCGTCCTGCTGCCCTGAAGGTGGCTTTGAATGACGTGCTGCCCATCAAGGTGCGTGCCAGAATGGCCACTAAGACCATTGAGAAGGTTGAGCTATATGCGAGCAACAATCTGATTGCCACCATGACGTCGGAGCCTTACATGGCTGAGTATACAGCCAGCTCGGCGGGTACAAAGACCCTGAAGGCTGTCGTCACTACCACCGATGGTTCTACCTACGAGCGTTATTCGCGCATTCAGGTGCTCTCCAACACCACCAAGCGCGAACCCTTCAACGAGACAGTGCCCCTACTGCCGGGAACCATCAAGGCAGAAGAGTTTGACAAGGGTGCGTCGGGTGTGTCTTATTATGGTATAACACGTACAACGGACAGTCCTGTCAAGACTAATAGCAATTCTTGGATGGAGTACACGGTTGATGTGGCTGAAGACGGCCTTTATACGATGGATATGGAAGTCGCTTCTACGAATGCCAATGGTTTGTTCCATCTGTCGGAATACGGTTTTGACAACCTCACCTACCACACCAATATGATTGCGGTACCGAATACAGGCGGCACTACGGAGTTCCAGACCCTGCACTGTCCGATGATGCAGGAGCTGACGGCTGGCCGTCACGTCTTCTGCCTGAACGTCGACAA
>CACXAG010000178.1:0-1799 GCA_902765585.1 uncultured Prevotellaceae bacterium | reverse complement strand
AAAGACATGGTCAGGAGCGAGGGCGTTGAAATCAAGACAACCTCAGAAGGCAATGTATTAAGTATGGATAATTCCGACTGGGCAGAATACTTGGTCGACGTCACGCTGAGCAACAACAAATATTCATACGAGCTCACCGCATCGTCAGTGGGAGGTGCCTCAGTATCTATGGCTCTGATTGACAGTGACGGTAAAGAATTGTCGTTGGGTACGGCCAATATTACCAGTACCGGCAGTCTGGACACCTATCAGGTGAAGACAAACAAGATCAGGAACAAGCTCAATGAAGGTAAAAAGACGCTGCGTATTACTTTGAAGAGTGGCAGTTGCAACATCGCCTCGTTGAACTTTACAAACTCGGAATCCACGGGTATCGATGAGTTAGAGGGCAACGACGCTGCCAACACTGGCGACATTTATAATTTGTCTGGTCAGAAGGTGGCTGCCGACTATAAGGGCATCGTCATCCGCAACGGCAAGAAAGTGGTTGTACGTTGAACTTTGAACGTTGAACATTCTCTCTTTGAGAGTGTGGCGTTGCAATGAACGTTAAAAACAAATGTTGAGATGAGGAACTTATTCAGTATATTGCTTTGGGGCGTAGCCATGACGGCTATGGCTCAGTGGAACATCACAAAAGTTGCACGCAATGCCGTGCGCATACAGTATAGCGAGGGCAACGTGCAGAACGATTTGCCCGACTGGCTCTATGTCAAGCATGGCGAAGTCAAGGACTGCGACGTCCAAGTTCAGTTAGATGACAAGCGAAAGCTACTGACACTACGCAACAAAAAAGGAGAGATTGTCTTTCAGGCAACTCGTCACCAGATGGCGGACGGCGAAGCCACGATGGCTTTCGCCACCGCCAAGGACGAGTGTCTCTTCGGTTTGGGACAGTTTCAGGACGGCTACAGCAATGTGCGCGGACTGTCGCGCCGTTTGACGCAGGTGAACACGCAGATCAGTCTGCCCATGCTCATCTCCAGCAAGGGCTACGGCGTGCTGTGGAACAACTACGGACTGACGGAGTTCAATCCCTGCAGCCAGAGCGTGCGCTTAGAGAAGAGAGAAGGTGCCGGCAGTCGTGAGGAGGTCAATGTCACCTCGACAGAAGGTAGCAAGCGTGAGGTGCGCGAGCGCCATATCTTCGAGGCCACCATCGACATTGCCGAGACAGGCGACTACAGTCTGTTGCTCGACGTGGGGCAGAAGATGGCACGCCGCCACAACCTCTGTATCGACGGACAAGCCGTCATCGAGATGCAGAACCTATGGTTGCCCCCTACGGCCTCGAAGATTGCTCATTTGGAAAAAGGACGTCACACGCTGACAGCCGAACTGACCAAGGACGACAAGCCCGTACTCTATTATGACCTGGTGAAGGACGAGACCACCTTCCGTTCGCCTGTCGCTACTGCCGTCGACTATACCGTGTTCGTCGGTTCTGCCGACGACGTCATCGCCACTTATCGTCAATTGACGGGAGAGTGTCCGGAGATGCCGAAGTGGGCGCTGGGCTATATCCATTGCCGCGAACGTTTCCATAGCTCGCAGGAAATCCTCGAGACAGCCCGTCGTTTCCGCGACGAACAAATGCCGCTGAGCCTCATCGTTCAGGACTGGCAGTATTGGGGCAAATACGGGTGGAATTCCATGAAGTTCGACGAGGAATTCTACCCCGACCCCAAGGCGCTTACCGACAGTCTCCACCAGATGGACGTTCGTCTGATGCTTAGCGTGTGGTCGAAGATTGATAAGAATTCCGAGGTAGGTCGTCAGATGGAGCACGACCAGTATTA
>CACXAG010000177.1 GCA_902765585.1 uncultured Prevotellaceae bacterium | reverse complement strand
GTTGGACTCGACTACAGTCAGCACGATGAGCACTACGGTCTGGCCCATGTCGGCGAACGGGAAATAGCGGAATACGAAGAGCATATCCGCGAGAAAGAGATGAAGACGTAAATAAGTACATAAACTAAGCAACACAAATACAAATATGAATATCAGGATAAACGAATTGGTTGACAGCCGTAATACGGTCAACAAATGGATGGAACGTTTTGGAGTTCGGTTCGGGGTCTATAAGCATGGAATTTTCAATGAACAATTGTTCCCTTTTGACTCCATCCCCCGAATCATTTCCAGCGATGACTGGGCTTATCTGGAGAAAGGACTCCGCCAACGTGTGACGGCACTGAACAAGTTCCTATGGGATGTCTATCACGACAAGCGCATCATCAAGGATGGTATCGTACCCGAGGAGTTCGTGTATTCCTCGAAGGGCTATATGCCTGAATGTGAAGGCATCAGTCCGGCAGGAGAGGTCTATGCCCACATCGCAGGCATCGACCTCGTCGAAGGCAAGGACGGACAGTGGTATGTACTGGAGGACAACCTGCGTATCCCCTCTGGTGCCAGTTATCCGATGATAGCCCGCGAGATTACACGCAAGGTGTCGCCACAGACCTTTACCCAAAATGCCGTGGCCGAAAACCGCGACTATGCCCGTCTGCTTGCCACGATGATGGAAGAGATGAACGACGATCGGGGCCTCTCGGTCATCCTCACCCCAGGCCGCTATAACTCGGCCTATTTTGAACATAGTTATTTTGCCGAGAAGACGGGAGCCACGCTGGCCTATCCCGGCGACCTGTTTGTGGAGGACAACAAGGTGTACTATGCGGGTATCTACAAGGAGAAGACCCGCGTGGGCTGCATCTATCGTCGTGTGAGTGATGAATATATGGATCCGCTGCTGTTTGAGGCTTCCTCACTGCTGGGCATCCCCAATGTGATGCAGGCCTACAAGGCTGGCAACGTGGCACTCATCAATGCCATCGGCAATGGCGTGGCCGATGACAAGGGTATCTACTATTTCGTACCGAAGATGGTGGAATACTATCTCGACGAGCAGCCCATCCTGCAGAACGCTCCCACTTATCTGCCTTATTTCGAAAAAGACCGCGACTATGTGCTGAAAAACATCCGACGGCTGGTCATCAAGGATGTCAGCGAGGCAGGAGGCTATGGTGTGGTGTTCGGCAAAGACCTTGCCGAGAAGGAACTTAGCGACCTGACGGAACTGGTCAGAAGCGAGCCTCGCCGCTGGATTGCACAGGAAGTCATTGACTTCAAGGACCTGGAGATTCTGGAGGGTGACCAGACCGTGTGGCGCAAGGCCGACTTGAGAGCCTTCGTCGTCAGCGGCAAGGCAGTGAAGGTGTGGAAGAGCGGCTTGACACGCTTCTCGAGAAACCCCAACTCGTTTGTGGTCAATTCCTCACAGGGCGGAGGTTTTAAGGATACATGGGTGATGGAAGCATAAGTGAAAAGTTAATAGTTGGAAGGATGACACAGAAAAATTTGATATCAGCAACCAAGGCGAACAGCCTCTACTGGCTGGGGCGCTATGAAGAGAGAGTGTATATCACGCTGCATTTGCTGCGTAAGTGTTACGACAAGATGATCGACGGAGAACTGGAAGACTATTCCTTACTATGGACACGTCTCGATGTCAACGGTGTCTATCAGTCGAGTGAAGAATTCACCTTCGGCATGATGTACGACGAAGACAACATCGCTTCGGTGATGGCGGCACAGGTCAAGGCCAAGGATAATGCCATCCTCCTGCGCGAAAACATCATGAGCGAAACCCTCAGTTATCTGGAGATGAGTGTGGCACTGATGAAAGAGTGCAAGGAGCGGCACGAAATGAACATCACAGCCCTGCAACCCGTCATCGACTGGTCGTTGGCGTTTTGGGGCTCTGCAGAGCAGCGTCTGCGCAACCATAAGGCACTCTATATCATGATGATTGGGCGCAATGTGGAGAATCTCGACATGCTACTGCGTTTCGACTATCCCTACGAGCGGGTGGCACTGGCCTACGACTCACTGAAACGCTACATCCGTCAGATTTCTACAATCGTCGACGACCACATCGAGGGGCAACTCAACAGTCTCATTATCGAGGAGCGTTTCAATCTCAATGATGTGGAATACAAGAACAAACTGCTGAAGTTTATCAACCAACTGGTCAGAGTGTGAAACGCTATCTGTATAACTATCAGACGGTGGTCGAGTTCTCCGAGTCAGTTCCAGCCCATGCCGTCATGCTCCGCTGCCAACCAGTCGGCAATGCCTGCCAGACAGTGGAGCAGGAACATCTGGTCATGTCACCCAGTTACTGGCTGCAAGCTGGCAGCGATGCGTTTTATAACCGCATTCTCTTTGGCGGGACCACCGAGCCGCACACCGTATTCGCCTATGTCAGCATGGGCATCGTTGCCACCGACACCTATCTGGTCAAGTATCGCGGCGAGAACCTGCTCCTCTACCGTCAGCCCACACCATTTACTACAATTGGAGACGGGATTACGGATATTAGTGAAAACAGCATCCAAGCCGCTTATGACATCTGCCAATGGATTAATGAGAACATTGCGTATCAGCCACAGGCCACCACAATAGAGACCACGGCGGCAGAAGTGATGCAGTCGCGTCAAGGCGTATGCCAGGACTTTGCCCACCTCATGATAGCCCTCTGCCGAAGGCAAGGCATTCCTGCCCGCTACGTCAACGGATTCCTTGTGGGCGAGGGGGAGACCCATGCCTGGGTTGAAATTTTCGACGGCTACAACTGGCTGGGCTTCGACCCCACCCACAACTGCCGCATCAGCAACGGCTACGTCAAACTGGCCCACGGGCGCGATGCCCGCGACTGCTCCGTCAGCCGTGGCATGTACACAGGTCAGGCCAGTCAGCAAACCACGATTCACGTTACATTACATGAGATATGATTAAGACAATAGTATCCACGGAACTGCCTGTCGATGAACAGTTCCGCATCCGTAAGAATGTCATACAGAACGGTAAGGAAGGTCTCCGCTTCTGTGTGGTTACAGGTACTCACGGCGACGAACTCGAGGGGCAGATGGTGTGCTACGAACTGGCACACATCGTAGGTGAGCATCCCGAATTGCTCCGTGGAACACTGGAAATTTATCCGGCATTGAATCCTCTGGGCATCGACACCATCCAGCGGGGTATTCCCAATTTCGACCTCGACATGAACCGCATCTTTCCCGGTGACCCACAAGGCACGATGGCAGAACAGACCGCTCATGCCATCATCGAGGACATCAAGGGGGCTGATATGGTCATCGACATCCATTCCAGCAATCTCTATCTGCGGGAGACACCCCAGGTACGCATCAATATACAGAATGCCGAATGGCTCATGCCATTTGCCGAATGGCTAGGCATGGATTTCATCTGGGTTCACGATGCTGCCACTGTATTGGAGGCAACGCTGGCCCACTCGCTCAATTCCACCGGTACGCCCTGCCTGGTGGTGGAGATGGGTGTCGGTCAGCGCATTAACCATAAGATGTGCCGTCGGTTGATAGAAGGCATCCTTCATCTGATGATGCGCATGGGCATGTGGAAAGGCAGTGCCAGTGCAGATTTGCCCAAACCCATCGTCTGCAAGGGCGACTATGTGACTTTCCTCAATGCCGAGACGTCAGGCGTATTCCTGACAGAACTGAAATGCGGTATCAACGTCAGCCGCGGTCAGACCATCGGACAGATTGTCAATCCGCTTCGCGGCCAGGTACTCAGTAACGTTATTTCTCCAATTGATGGCTATCTGTTCACCATTCGTGCCTACCCGATAGTCTATGAAGGCTCGCTGATGGCGCGAATCTTTAGGAGTGAAGAGTAAAGAATGAAGAGTGAAGTATTTTTATGAGAGTAGAAACTATATTTGAAATGAACTCGCCCTACCGCGATAATTTCCGTATTCAGGGCTATCGGTTTGGTGAAGGAGCCAAGACATTGGCTATTGTGGGCGCCATGCGTGGCGACGAGGTGCAGCAACAGTACATCTGTTCGCAACTGGTGAGCCGCCTGACGATGATGGAACAGCGTGGTGAAATTGTTGATGGCCATAGCCTGCTGGTCATTCCCTCATGTAATCCGTTCTCGATGAATGTCTGCCGCCGTTTCTGGGCAATGGACTCGACGGATATCAACCGTATGTTTCCCGGCTACGACCAGGGGGAGACCACCCAGCGCATTGCCGCTGCCATCTTCACAGCCCTCAATGGTTTTGAATATGGCCTGCAACTGGCCAGTTATTATGTGCCTGGCGACTTCATCCCCCATGTGCGGATGCTGAAGACGGGCTATGAGGATGTTGAGACTGCCAGGTTCTTCGGCATGAAGTATGTCACCATCTGCAAGCCGCGCCCGTTTGACACCACGCTGCTCAACTACAACTGGCAACTTTGGGCAACCAAGGCTTTCTCCGTCTATGCGGGACAGACCAACCAGATCGACCTGAAGACCAGCGGCGAGACCATCGATGCCATCCTGCGCATGATGCAACGGACGGGCATAGTTAGTCACGGCTCTTTGGGTGCTGCCTACGAATCTGTCGTCATCGACGAGGTAGAACTCCTCCACGTAAAGGCTCGTCACGCAGGCATCTTCTATCGGTTAGTGAATGCAGGTAGTCGCGTATTCCCTGGCGAGTCACTGGCTCACATCATCGACCCTTATAATGGGCAGATACTCAACGATGTCAAAGCGACAGTCGAAGGCACTGTGTTCTTCGCCCACAACCGTCCCGTCGTCCTACAGAATGC
>CACXAG010000176.1 GCA_902765585.1 uncultured Prevotellaceae bacterium | reverse complement strand
TTCTTTTTTGTTCGTTTCCAAACTTTTTCGTGATTTTGACTCCGTCGAAGATTCTCACACCTGAAGGTATGAGTGTGGCGTTGCAATCTCCCACTCGACAATAAAAAATTATTTATTTGTTTTGTATTGTGCTCGTTTATTCGTATCTTTGCCCACGATTATGAAACAAACTATTATGACCCTTCTGCTCATGGTGGCAGGTAACATCGTGGCCTTGGCACAGGATGCTAACTTTTCGGAACTTCATTCTAACACCAGTCAGCGGTCGCGAACTCCTGAGGGCGACCGCGGATACTATGGTTTGTGGGCTAAGGACAAGTTGCTGACGCCTCCGCAGTATAAGTCGCGCTGGGAGTCGGCAGAGGATTCCATCGCGAAGCGGAAAGAGTTCATCGACCTATGCGGCAAGGCATTCATCTACTACGACGAGAAGGACGCGCTGAACACCGTTATCTATGGCGATAGCGCCCTGCGCACAGGCTTCGACAACGACCGGATATACTTCTGCGTGGCGCTCTCATACGAACAGCTGGGCGACTATAAGCAGGCTGAACGAACCTTCAAACAGGCCCGCTCGCGCGGCATTCCTAACGCAGGAAGAGCCTTGAAGGCCTTTCGCAAGCGCATGAAGGAAAGAAAGGACGAATGATATGTGCCAATAGCACCAACAGCAAGAGGATGTGCCACTATGATATGACACATCCTCTGCTCGTTTTTATCCTTAATCAATCAAAAAGTGATAGGCATCACTTATACTTCAGGTAACGGGTGTCCTCCTTGTTGTCCGGGTTCTGGACGAGGTCGGAGTTGGCGCTCATGTCAGCTGTCGGAATCCACCAGAGGTGGGTCTTCGAGGGCACGAACTCCAGGGGGAGCACCTGGTTGTACTTCATGGTGTTGTACTTCTTGACGAAGTATCCTACACGCTTGCCGAGACGGTCGGTGCGCAGCTCGTCGAAGTAGATAACACCCTCGCCGATGAACTCCCAGCCACGCTCCTGGAAGATGGCCTCGTCGATGGCGTCGGCATCATTGGCAATGGAGCAACGCTCGTCGCCCTGCCACTTGGCTGTAGCTGCGGCGGCTGTCTGAGCTGGCAGTCCTGCGCGCTGGCGTACCATATTAAGATACTGAAGGGCCTTGGACTGTTCGCCGAGGCAGTTGCAGATTTCTGCATAGTCGAGCAGCACCTGTGCATAGCGCATCACCATGAAGTTGTTGCCCGAACGGAGTGCCTCGCGTGCAGCCTTCGAGAAGTCGTGTACCTTGATGTTGCCCGGACAGCAGCTGCCCCAGCCCTTGTTGCCCTTCAGCGAACCGAGGTCGGTATCGGGGTCGAAGATGCAATGGACGGTATTGCCACCCTTGCTGTAGGTGCCCTCGCTGATGAGCACCTTCAGGCGCTGGTCGTTGGCATCGTAGCTCTTCCAAGCCTCGACGGAGGCTCCTGTACGCAGGTAGTAGTAGCTGCCGCCACCACCGGTGGAGATGGTCTTGCCGAAAGAGACGAAATCCTCGGGATAGACAGAATCGGCAAACATACCGAAGTTCTGGTGCATGCCGTTCTGCTGCCCCTTGATGGTGGAGTACTGCAGTTCGAAGATGGACTCGACATTGTTGCGGGCCTTGTCGCCGTTGAGCGAGCACCACAGGTTGGCGAAGTCAGGCTCCAGGCTGTAGACGCCTGAGTTGATGACCTTCTCACAATACTCCTTGGCCTTGCCTAAGAGTGTCTTGTCGAAAGTGGTATATCCACCGCTGCCAGCCATGGAGGCGCGGTAGAGGTAGAGGTTGGCCAGATAGGCCTGAGCGGCGCCCTTGCTGACACGCCACTCCTCGTAGCCCTCGGTGCCGCGGGCGGGGAGGTTCTGCTCGCAATACTCCAGGTCCTCGATGATGAAGGCAAAGGTCTCGTCGATGGTTGCCCTTGGGAAACTCAGGTTGTCGAGGCTCGTGGTGACGGTCTTGATGATGGGTGCACCACCATAGATACGCACGATGAGGTAGTAGGCTGCAGCACGCATAAACTTGGCCTGTGCGATGGCTCGCTTGCAGAGCGTCTCGTCCATGCTCTTGCTGGCTTCCAGCTGTGCGATGACGTTGTTGGCGCGATTGATGCAGGCCATGCTCTTCGTCCACACGGCGGTGAAGGTTCCGGCATTGTTCTCCTGGTTCTGATACTTCCAGGCGTTGATGTCGTTGATGTTGTTCTTGTTACCCTCACGGTTGGGTTGTCCGAAGTCGGTGCAGCCCTCCAGTCGCATAAAGGTACCGCCATCGTTGTAGACGGAGCGGATGGCGTTATAGACGGTGTTGAGTGCGGAGTTCAGCTCCTTCTCATTGTTATAGTAGGAGCTGGGGTCGATGAATGTGTAGGGGTGTTCATCCCAATAAACAATAACCAATAACCGTTGAACAATAACCGGTAATCGTCTTTTTATTGGCAGTATTTCGCATAATCTTTTTCATAAACTTCAATTTTTCAATTTTCATCTTTCATTTTTCATCTTTCATCTTTTAGAACTTCAGGTCTACGCCAAGGATGATAGACTTAGCCCAGGGATTGGAGATGTCGCCATTGACAGGGTTGTAGCCGCGGTGGTTGGCGAAGGTGACGAAGTTCTGGAAGTTGAGGTTCACCTTCAGACCCTTGATGGTCTTTACCTTCAGCAGACGGGTGAAGTCGTAGTTCAGCTGGATGTTCTTCAGGATGAAGTAGGTCCAGTCGGCGTTGGTACGGTCGGAGAGATAGGTGCCTTTTGAACCGGCACGCGGGAATTCGCCGTCGGGATTCTCCGGGCTCCACATGCGCTCCCAGGCATATTGCGAAGGGAAGTACATGCGCTCCTGGATGTTGTTCTCGCCCCAGAGCAGGTAGCTGCCGTTGTCGGCGTAGCTCAGGGCCCACTCGGTGCCGCTGTTGCCGCTGCTCTCAGCACCGGCGATGGCAGCGTAGTCGAAGCCGCCCTGACCGTAGATGTTGATGGAGAAGTCCTTGTAACCGGCGTTGAGGTTCAGACCATAGAAGTACTTGGGCTGTACGGAGCCGATGCAGATATAGTCGTTCAGGCCGATGCTGCCGTCGCCGTCCAGGTCCTCGTACATCTCGTCGCCGAGCTGGGCGTTCTGGGCGGTCTTCGGGGCGTACTCCTTATACCAGTCGAGCTGTTCCTGGGTCTTGATGATGCCGAGTGAGTGGCGTGCATAGAGTCCGTCGACGGGCTCTCCTACGACGAGGCGACGATCCAGACCGGTGCCGTCGGAGCGCAGGATGATCTCCTTCGTCTCCTCACCGCTGACGTTATAGAGTTCCTTGATTTTGTTCTTGTTATAAGAGAAGTTTACGCTGGCATCGAAGAAGTAGTCTTTGTTCTTCAGGATGTTGGCGCCAATGGTAAGCTCCCAACCTTTGTTCTGCGTCTTACCGACGTTGCTGAGCAGGGTGGAGAAACCAGTCTCGCGAGGCAGGGGCACTTCGTAGAGCAGATCCTTGGTGTCGCGGATGTAGTAGTCGAAGTTGATGTTCAGGCGGTTGAACAGACCTATGTCAATACCGATGTCCCACTGGTTGGTGCGCTCCCATTGCAGGTCGGGGTTAGCCAGCTTGGTCTGGGCGTAGCCCGTCAGTTCGGTGTTGTTGTAGACGTAGTTGGTGGAGCTGCCTGAGCTCTCGAGTCTGGCCAGCGACTGGTAGTTGCCAATCTCCTGGTTACCAGTGACGCCAAAGCTGCCACGAACCTTCAGGTCGCTGAGCACGTTCCTGACGCTCTGCATGAAGGACTCCTCAGTAGCACGCCAAGCCACACCGACGGAGGGGAAGAAGCCCCACTTCTTGTCGGCACCGAAACGCGAAGAACCGTCCCAGCGGGCGGTGGCGGTGAGCAGATACTTGTCGGCAAAGGCATAGGTCAGACGGCCTGTATAGGAGATGAGTCGGTTGCCGTAGCGTCCAGAACTGGGGTCGTAGGTGTCGGTGGCACCCTTGGTGATGTCCCAAGCCTCCAGCAGGTCGACGTCGAAGCCGCGTGCCGAGATGCCTGTGCTCTGGTAGTCGTAGTCTTGCCACGAATAGACGGCGGTAGCCGAGAAGCGGTGCTTGTCCCATTGCTTGGCATAGGTCAGGATGTTTTCCATCAGTCGGCTGGCACCCTTGTTCCACGAGTGTCCGCCGTTACCGGTGCCGCTGGCCATATTGCCCACCAGTTTGCTGGTGTTGTAGCTGTAGCCGCGGTTGATGCGGGTGTCGTAGCCGATGCTGAGGTGATAGGTCAGCTCAGGCAGAATCTTGGCATCGGCAAAGGTATTGATAATGACACGCGTCGTATTGGTGCGGCTGATGTGCTCGTCGAAGTCGATGAGCGGGTTCCAGGCGTCCGAGACATACGGGTTTTGGGGAACCACGAGGTTTCCGTTTTCATCCCAGGGAGAGTCTGTTGCCCAACCGTAACGGGCGGCATTGCTCATGGCGTTGTCCTCGGCATTACGGGTAGAATAGGTGAACTGCATGCTGCCGCCCACGGTGAGCCACTTGTTGAATTCGTGCAGCAGATTGGTGTGCATGGAGAACTTCTCGTAGCTCTGCGTCTCCACCAGACCGTCCTGCTTGTAGTAGCCGCCGGAGAGCATGTAGCTGGTACCGTTGACCGAACCGTCGAAGCTCAGGTTGTAGTTCTGCAGCCAGGCATTGTCCCTCAGCAGCAGGTCTTCCCAGTCGGTGTCGGCCTTCGGGTTTGTTGTCCACGACGTGTCGCCGTTGGCGAAGGGAGCCTTCGTCGGGTCGTCGTTATAGTTGGTGTAGGCAGCATTCACGAAGTTGATGAAGTCCTGACCTTTCACGATGTCCAGCTTGCGGCCAGGCATCTGGGTACCTACCGAAGCGTTGAACGTCATGTTCTTCCTGCCGCCCTTGCCGTTCTTGGTGGTAATCATCACCACACCGTTGGCACCACGCGAACCGTAGATGGCGGTAGAGGAAGCGTCCTTCAGCACCTCCATCGACTCAATGTCGGCGGGGTTGATGTCGCTGATGTCGCCGTCACCCATCAGGGGGAAGCCGTCCACCACATACAGCGGGGCGTTGCTGGCGTTGATAGAACTGGAACCGCGGATGCGGAGCTGCGGACTGGAGCCGGGCTTGTTGTCGTTGAACACGGCGACACCGGCAGCCTTACCCTGCAGGGCTTCCAAGGCGTTGCCCGTCACGTTGGTCATGATGGCTTCGGTCTTGACGTTCGACGTCGAACCCGTCAGGTCCGACTTCTTCATCACACCGTAACCTACCACCACCACTTCGTCCAGACCCATCAGGTCGGGCTCCATGGCTATCTGTAGGTCACCTTTGACAGCCACGTTCTGCGTCTTGTAGCCCGCATAAGTCAGCACCAGCGACTTACCCGTCACGTTAGCAATCGTGAAGTCGCCATTCATGTCGGTGATGGCACCACCGTTCTGGCCAACGATTTTCACCGTGACGCCAATGAGCGGTTCTCCGTTCTCGTCAACTACATGTCCTTTCACCGTCTTTGCCTGCTGCACGGCGGCAGGCTGAGCAGGAGGTGTGGCTGTTTCAGCCACAGCATTCAAAGGCAAAAAGCCTAATGCCATCAGCCATAGACCAACGGCAAAACAAGATTTTCTTGTCTTTCTCATGTTCGCTTGTTTTAGGTTAATAATAGTGTATTCCTTGATGTTTGTCTATTTATTGGGACGCATAACTCCCGTTCATGTCATCAAGTCACAGCGGATAATTTATTTCAATAAATATAGTTAAAAAAGTGTGGAGTGCTTTTCTGTTTTGGAAAAAAACGCTACTTTTGTAGATTGTTTGAGAGACACTAACTAAAAAACAATGATAGAAAATGGAAAAACCGCAAGAGAATGGTAACAAAGCTTACCTCTTTGGAATTGTCATGGTAGCCGTCCTGGGCGGACTACTGTTTGGTTACGACACGGCAGTCATCTCCGGTGCGGAGAAGGGTCTGCAGGCGTTCTTTATGGAGTCGAAGGACTTTGCCTATACCGACGGGTGGCACGGCTTTACGTCGGCTTCTGCGCTGATAGGCTGCATCATCGGCTCGGGCCTTTCGGGCTTCTTGGCAACACGTCTGGGACGCAAGCGCTCGCTCATCATCGCAGGCCTGCTGTTCTTCATCTCGGCATTGGGCTCGATGGACCCGGAATTCCTGTTCTTCACATACGGTGAGCCTTCCTACTCGCTGCTGATAATGTTCAACGTCTACCGCGTCATCGGTGGTATCGGCGTAGGTCTGGCATCTGCCATCTGCCCGATGTATATCAGCGAGGTGGCACCCAGCAGCATTCGTGGCATGTTGGTGTCCTGCAACCAGTTTGCCATCATCTTCGGTCAGCTGGTGGTCTACTTCGTCAACTTCTTTATCCTGGGCGAGCATATCCAGCCGCTGGTTGAGGAGATGGGACGCGGTCTGGCCGCCATCAATCCCGCTGCCCAGTGGACGGTGACGACGGGTTGGCGCTATATGTTTGGTAGCGAGGCTGTTCCTGCCGGACTCTTCGCCCTGCTCATCTGCTTCGTACCTGAGACGCCGCGTTACCTCGTCTCTGTGGGTCAGGACAACAAGGCACTGAAGATACTCCAGAAGATCAACGGCGACGAGCGTGGAGCTTACGTGCTGAAGCGCATCAAGGAGACCATCACCATCAAGGTGGAGCCTATCATGACCTACGGTGCCATGTGCATCTTCGTCGGCGTCATGCTCTCTGTCTTCCAGCAAGCCGTCGGCATCAATGCCGTGCTCTACTATGCACCGCGCATCTTCGGCGACATGGGTATGGACAACCCGATGATGATTACCGTCTTCATGGGCATCATCAATATCCTATTCACGCTGGTTGCCATCTTCACCGTCGAGAAGTGGGGACGCAAGCCCCTGCTCATCTGTGGTTCGTTGGGTATGGCATTAGGAGCCTTCGGCGTGGCAGCCACCTTCGGTCATGCCGGCATGGAACTGGTGACCGCTATATCCATCATGGTCTACTCGGCATCGTTCATGTTCTCATGGGGCCCCATCTGCTGGGTGCTCATTGCCGAGATATTCCCCAACACCATCCGTGGTCAGGCTGTGGCTGTCGCCGTGGCGTTCCAGTGGATCTTCAACTTCATCGTATCCAGCACCTTCGTACCGATGTTTAATATGCACCTGACGGAAGGTGACGACTTCGGTCACTGGTTCACATACGGACTCTATGGCATCATCTGCATCGCAGCAGCCGTCTTCGTCTGGCGACTGGTTCCCGAGACCAAGGGTAAGACGCTGGAGGATATGAGCAAGCTCTGGAAGTGGAAGGGTTA
>CACXAG010000175.1 GCA_902765585.1 uncultured Prevotellaceae bacterium | reverse complement strand
ATGCCGTGCAATGGGAATTATGTGCCAAAATCAATGTGTTTCGCGGGTTTGGTTACCTCGGCGGGGCAATTTGTTTTCTATTTATAGAGAAAAGATAGGAAATTATTTGCAAATCACAGGCCTTAATTCATTATTTATTTGTAATTTTGCAGGAAAATGCGCACAAAAGTCCTGATATATGCAATGACAGCGCTGTTGCTGCTGGGGTGCTCGGAAACGAAATACGTTGCCGAGGGCGACTATCTGCTTGACAAAGTGAAGGTGGAGAGCGACCAGCATTTCTATGGCATCATGCCTGCCGACATGAGGCAGTATGTGCGTCAGCGCGGTAATTCGCGCTGGTTCTCTGCCGCCAAGGTCCCCTTGCGCATCTACTCGCTCTCAAGCCGCGATACCACCCAATGGCTGAGCCGTACCCTGCGTGCCATCGGTGAACCTCCTGTCATCTACGATACAGCCATGACGCGCCAGTCGCTGAGTGCCATCAAGATGCAGATGCAGAACAGAGGCTTTTTGCGGGCAGATGCCGATGTGGTTGTCAAGACCAAGGGACGCAAGTTGACGACTATCTACCGCCTGCATCCGGGTACGCCCTACTTCCTGCGAAACATCCAATATGACATCCGGGATTCTGCCATTGCCAAGCTGTTGGATATGGACCATGTCGAAAACCGGGGACTGCATCCCGGCATGCTGTTCAACGTAGACAACCTGGATGCCGAGCGCAAGCGTATCACGCAGATTCTGACCGATTATGGCTATTATAAGTTCAACAAAGACTTTATCACTTATAGAGCCGATTCGCTGCCAGGCAGTGCCAACATAGACCTGACGCTGGTGCTTCATCGCTACCGTGTCGGAGAGGTGGGCAATCTGCCGCATCAACCCTACAGCATCCGTCAGGTGAACTTCCTGAGCGGTAATGCTGAAGACTCTGTCATCCACCTGCGTCCAGGGGTATTGCGCAATAATACCTTTATTCAGGAGGCTGCGCCCTATTCGGCTACCGAACTGCAGAATACCTATAACCATTTCGGACGCTTGGGAGCTGTGAGATACACCAATATCGCCTTCCGCGAACTACCTGACACCACGTTGCTGGACTGTGACATCACCGTGAGCACCAACAAGCCATCGACGATATCGTTCCAGCCGGAAGGCACCAACACGGCAGGTGACCTGGGTGCAGCAGCATCGCTGACTTACCAGAACAGAAACCTGTTTCATGGGTCGGAAAACCTGAGCGTGGAACTGCGTGGCGCCTTTGAGGCCATTCGTGGGCTGGAGGGCTACAGCAATGCCAACTACCTGGAATACAGTCTGCAGACGAAGCTTTCGTTCCCCAGTTTCATAGCCCCCTTCCTGCGCCAGTCGTTCCGTCGGAGCATTAATGCTACCAGCGAGGTGTCGGCACTCTATGACATGCAGAACCGTCCAGAGTTCAGGCGCAGGGTGCTGTCGCTGTCGTGGCGATATAAATGGAACAACCCCAGGCGCCAGGACCGCTATCAGCTGGACGTGTTGGACCTGAACTACATCTCGATGCCCTGGATTAGCGATAAGTTTGAAGATGAATACCTGAACAATCCGGACCATCGTAACTCGCTGTTGCTCTACAACTACGAGGACTTGTTCATTATGCGGGCTGGGTTGCGCTATTCGTACAGCAATCGACAATATGCCGTGAAGACCAATGTGGAAACAGGCGGCAACCTGCTGAGTCTGCTGGCGCATACGCTCCATTTCCATCAGAATTCCAGCGGGAAATATACTTTCCTGGATGTGGCCTTTGCCCAGTATGCCAAGGCCGATGTGGAGGTGTCGCGCTACTTCCACTTCGACTATCGCAACGAACTGGTGCTTCATGCAGGACTGGGTATCGCCTATCCATACGGTAACAGCACGATGCTGCCGTTTGAGAAGTCGTACTTCTCGGGTGGTGCCAACAGTTTGCGCGGCTGGAGCGTGCGAAGCATTGGACCAGGTAGCTATGTCAGTGAGGATGGCAACATCGACTTCTTTATGCAAACAGGTGACCTGAAGCTGGACCTGAATATGGAGTACCGTGCCCACCTGTTCTGGAAACTGGATGGGGCGCTCTTCGTGGATGCCGGTAATATCTGGACGTTACGTGACTATGAAGACAGACCTGGTGGACAGTTCCGGCTGTCAGAGTTCGTGGACCAGTTGGCAGCCAGCTATGGTCTGGGGTTCCGCTTCAATTTCGACTACTTTATTCTGCGCTTCGACATGGGTATGAAGGCTGTTAACCCTGTACATACCAATGCCAAAGAGCATTTCCCCATCTTTCATCCGCGACTCAATCGCGACTTTGCATTTCACTTTGCGGTAGGCATGCCATTCTGACCTTCCACTCACCATTGCGCTTGACCAGTTCTACGTCAAAGGTGCCGTCGCTTTTCATGCTTCCAGCATAACCGATGGAGTCGGGTGAGAACCAGTGGTTGACATGGACGGCAGCCACCGCCATCGTGTCGTTGCCGACATAGACGTCAGAAACGGAAGTGGTGATATCGTTGATATACTGGTTGATGACGTCGATATCGGCCTCGTTGATGTTTGAGGCTGCAAACTGAAGCCAGCGATAGCCTTCAGCTGTCGTGTATCGTGCCGCCTGCTGGTAGTCGAAATGAAAGTAGGCTTCCGCCCAGTCTTCCGCAACCTGCTTTACTTGCATGGATTCTCTATCTGCCAGTTGACAACCAGAGAGTAGGAAGGGTAATAGCAGTAAAAATTGTTTCATATTCATTAAATATATCAAATTTCTCTGCAAAAGTACAAAAATCTCTAAACTCTCACTCCTAAACTCTAAAGTTTTTATTACTTTTGCATGAAATTTGCAGTAACGTATGTTAAGATTTATATCTTTTGGTAGTGGAAGCAGTGGAAACTGTTATATGCTGATGACCCCCTCTGACGCTCTGTTGATAGACCTGGGGGTAGGCTTGCGCGGTCTGAAGAAGGCCATGCGCGAATATGGTCTCAGCCTGTCGCAGATACACCATGTGCTGGTTACCCACGATCATGCAGACCATATCAAGTCGGTTGGTTCTTTCAGCCATGACTATCAGGTTCCCGTGTATGCCACACGGGAAGTACATATCGGCATCACCAAAAACTATTGTATCACTCAGAAAGTGTCTCCCGACATGGCTCGTTTTATAGAAAAAGGACGGCAGGAGCCGATTGGTGACTTTCGGGTAACCCCGTTTGGCGTCCCTCATGACAGTAGCGATAATGTCGGATTTTTCATTGAGGCTGGTGGTACTAATTTCTGCATCATGACGGATGCGGGTGATGTGACGGACGAGATGAAAAGCTTTATCAGTCAGGCACATCACTTGGTGATAGAAGCCAATCATGATGAGGAAATGGTCATGGGCGGTCCCTATCCGCAGTTCTTGAAAGCGCGTATCCTGTCGGAAACGGGACATCTGAGTAACAGAAACTGTGCGATGGCCGTGGCTGAGAATATGTCAGAAAAATTGCAGCATGTCTGGCTGTGTCATCTGAGCGAGGAGAACAACCATCCCGAACTGGCTCGTAAGACGGTGGAGGGTGTTCTTCGCAGCTATGGCATTGTTGCCGGTGCTGATTTACAACTGGAGGTGCTCAAGCGCAATTCGCCCACTGGTATTTTTGATTTGGAGTAAAATATGCTTTCATCGCATTGTTTTTTGTGTGTTTACAAAAAAACTACATGAAATCATCCGATAGTTCATTTATTTTTGTTACCTTTGCAGTCTCAAAAAAGAATAGGAAAATAATAACGAATAATATGAGTAAGAGATTTGCCGAACACAACGGCTTGAATTTGACGCAGACGAACAATGACGTGCTGCAGATGTGGAAGGAGAAAAATGTCTTCTGGCGCTCCGTGACGGAGCGGGAGGGTTGTCCGCAGTTTGTATTCTTCGAGGGTCCCCCATCGGCCAATGGTCACCCCGGAATCCATCATGTGCTGGCACGCAGCATCAAGGACACCTTCAACCGCTATAAGACCATGAAGGGATTTCAGGTGAAGCGTAAGGCTGGTTGGGACACCCATGGACTGCCCGTAGAGTTGGGCGTCGAAAAGGAACTGGGCATCACCAAGGCCGATATTGACAACAAGGAGAGCGACAAGTATATCTCGACAGAGGACTACAACAAGAAGTGTCGTGAGAATGTGATGATGTACACGCAGGAGTGGCGTGACCTGACGGAGAAGATGGGTTACTTCGTGGACCTCGACAATCCCTACATCACCTACGACAACAAGTATATCGAGACGCTGTGGTGGCTGCTGAAGCAGTTCTACAAGAAGGGCCTGCTTTACAAGGGCTACACCATCCAGCCGTACTCGCCAGCCGCAGGAACGGGACTTTCAAGTCATGAATTAAACCAGCCCGGATGCTACCGCGACGTGAAGGATACCACGTGTACCGCTCAGTTTAAGATGAAGAATCCGAAGCCCGAGATGGCTCAGTGGGGTACACCATACTTCTTGGCTTGGACGACAACACCGTGGACACTGGCTGCCAACTCAGCCCTCTGCGTAGGTCCGAAGATTGACTACGTGGCTGTGCAGACCTACAATCCCTATACCGCCGACAAGGTAACGCTGGTGCTGGCCGAGGCTCGTCTGAACGCCTATCTGCCTGCTGAGGGTGCCATCACCGACGGTGGTGAACTGCCCGAATATAAGAAAGGTGAGAAGCTGATTCCTTATCGCATCGTGGCTCGCTACAAAGGTACTGACCTCGTAGGCATGGAATATGAGCAGCTGATGCCCGCCATCAAACCCATGGGTGACGCCTTCAAGGTGATTCCTGGCGACTACGTGACTACTGAGGATGGTGCTGGTATCGTACATATTGCGCCCAACTTCGGTGCTGACGATGCCTTCGTAGCCAAGAAAGCTGGTATCTGTCCGATTGTGCTGATTGACAAGAAGGGACAG
>CACXAG010000174.1 GCA_902765585.1 uncultured Prevotellaceae bacterium | reverse complement strand
AACCAAGCCTGGGTAGAGCGCCCTGTGAGTGCTGTCACCGTGCGCAATGCCCATCACGTTGACTTCCACTCGGTGCTGTTCGAGAATCTGGCTGCCACGGCCTTGGACTTTGTCGATAACGTCAGCGATTGTGTAGTACAGAAATGTACCTTCGGCAACATTGGCGGCACGGCTATCATGGGAGGTTCTTTTGCAGAAAGCCCCCGCGAAGTACACCGTCCCTACACCGACCTGGCCAAGCGCTGTCAACGACTGACCATCAAGGAAAACTTCGTTGTAGATGCAGCCAACGAAGACTGGGGCGCCGTGGGCATTGCATTGGGCTATGTACGCCACTGCACCATCAGCAAGAACCACGTGTTTTTCCTCAGCTACTCGGGCATCTGCGTCGGTTGGGGATGGACACCTCTCAACACAGGTATGGAGCACAACTGCATCGAGGGTAACAATGTCAGCAACTATGCCCGTCAGCTCTATGACGCCGGCGGCATCTATACGCTCAGCAACCAGCCCGGCTCCGTCATTAGCGGCAACACAATCAGTGCGCCCCACCCTGCCCCCTACGCCACCAACGACCGCGGTTTCTGCATCTATCTGGATGCCCGTACCGACGGTTTTACTATCGAGAACAATTACACCGGCGACATCGCCCCCGGGATTGCCGGTCGTCCTCTCACTAACCAACGGCCCATACGTCGTGACGAGATTGGCGACAACCACCCCGGTCCAAATATCATCTTTAAGCAATGAAGCAAACCAACTACCACCTCTTTGACTTCATGGACTTTGACCCTTCCCTGCAGAAGGACGAGGCCCTGTGGAAGGCATACTCGCCGACGGAAATCGTAGAGCGCGACGGCGACATCGTCGTCACCATCCCTTATCAGAAGCAACTACATCAAGAGGACATGGCGCCCGACACCAGCGCCCCGCAGCAGTCATACGACCTCATCATCCGGGCCTACGAGCCGAACATCCTCCGTATCTTCACCACCATGAGCGGTGACGAGATGACGGAAGGTGACGACATGCTGCAGTTCCATCCCGACGTCAAGCGCCTGCCCCTTCATTATTTGCGTGGTGATGTCATTGCCGCCAACGGGAAAAAGCTGGTCACCATCGACCTCAGCGCCCCGCACCTCGACCCCTGGAGCGACTTGCTGCCGGCACCTCAGCCAGCCCCCCGCATCACCTTCTATCCCGACGGTGACGAGCGCAAGGGCATCGCCCTGAGCGACGACCACTTCTCGCCTCCCCGCTACGACGCCCTGCCGCTGGGTTTCTGTTCTGCAGGTGGCTGTGCTACAGCCACAAACCAAACAGGAACCGAGCGCGCCACCATCTCCTTCCGCTGCGAGGCCGACGAGTGCTTTGTGGGCACGGGTGAGCGCTTCCGCAAGATGGACCTCAGCGGACAGACCTTCCAACTGAAGAACCAGGACGGTCAGGGCGTCAACAACCGCCGCTGCTACAAGAACATCCCGTTCTATCTGTCAAGCCGCATGTACGGCTGTTTCTACCACACCTCTGACTACTGCAAGCTCTCCCTGGCCGACCACTCGTCGCGCAGCGTGCAGTTCCTGAACGACCGGGCAACGCTCGACGTCTTCCTCATCGGCGGCAAGACACCCGAGGAGATTCTGCGCGGCTACCGCATGCTGACGGGCTTCCCGCCCATGCTGCCCCTGTGGTCGTTCGGCATCTGGATGAGCCGCATGACATACTTCACTGCCGACGAGGTCAACGACATCTGCGACCGCCTAAGAGCCGAGCATTATCCGTGCGACGTCATCCATCTGGACACTGGCTGGTTCCGCACCGACTGGCTGTGCGAATGGAAGTTCAACCCGGAGCGGTTCCCCGACCCGCAAGCCTTTGTCCAAGGGCTTGCCGACAAGGGTTTCAAGGTGAGCCTGTGGCAGTTGCCCTACGTGGCGCAAGGTGCTGAGCAGTTAGAAGAAGCCAAGGAGAACCACTATATCAGCACGCCCCCTGAGACCAGCGCTGCTGCCACTAACGACACCTCTGGCTCCTCCAATTTCTCCGCCCTCGACTATGCCGGCACCATCGACTTCACCTATGACCGTGCCACCGACTGGTATCAGAACGCGCTGCTGAAACCGCTGTTGGACATGGGCGTGAAGTGCATCAAGACCGACTTTGGCGAGAACATCCACATGGACCACACCTACCATGCCTCGACGCCTGAGCGGCTGAACAACATCTATGCCCTGTTGTATCAGAAGGCCGCTTACGACATCACGAAAGCGGTGACGGGCGACGGCATCGTCTGGGCCCGTGCCGCCTGGGCGGGTTGTCAGCGCTACCCGCTGCATTGGGGCGGCGACAGCGAGTCGTCATGGGCAGGCATGGCTGGTTCGCTGAAGGGCGGGCTGCACTTCGGACTCTCTGGCTTTGCCTTCTGGAGCCACGACGTGCCGGGATTCCATTCCACGCCCGACTTTATGAACTCGCCCATCGACGAGAACGTCTATGTCCGTTGGACGCAGTTCGGCGTCTTCTCCTCCCACATGCGCTACCACGGCACCTGCAAGCGCGAGCCGTGGCACTACCCCGCCATCGCACCCATCGTCAAGCGCTGGTGGCGGCTGCGCTACATGCTCCTGCCTTATATCGTAGAGCAGGCCGAGACGTGTACCAAGACCGGCTGGCCCATGCTCCGCGCCCTGCTGATGCACCATCCCGACGACCGCCAGGTGTGGCACATCGACGACGAATACTACTTCGGCTCGGAGTTCCTCGTGTGTCCTGTGATGAATGTAACGCCACACTCCGACCAACGGTCGGAGAATCGCGAAGGAAAGCGCGACATTTATCTGCCAGAAGGGTTGTGGGTGAACTTCTTCACGGGTGAACGGCTGGAGGGTGGACGCTGGTACTACGGTGTAGATGTACCGCTCGACCAGATGCCTGTCTTTGTCCGTCCCGGGGCCCGCATCAAGGTCTATCCTGACGCCGTCAACTCCACCGACGACATGGACCTGAGCCGCGCCGTCACCATCGTCATTACCGACGATTACCAAGGCACCGAAATTTAATCTTCTCATCTTTCAATGTTAATCTTTCATCTTTAATCTTTCATTTTTAATTTAACAACGTGGAAAGTCATTACATGCAGGGCCTCGACTGGGTCATTCTGGGAATATATTTCGCCATACTCATCGCCATCGGGCTGTGGGCCAGTAGTAAACGTAAGAAGGGCGGCAGCCTCTTCCTCGCCGAGCACTCGCTGCGCTGGCACCATATCGGCTTCTCGATGTGGGGGACGAACGTCGGACCGTCCATGCTCATCGCCTCGGCCTCGGCAGGTTTCACCACGGGCATCGTCTCAGGCAACTATGCCTGGTATGCCTTCGTGTTCATCGCCCTGCTGGCCTTCGTCTTCGCGCCGCGCTACTTAGGGGCCAAGGTGCACACGCTACCCGAGTTCATGGGCCTGCGCTTCGGACAGTCCACGCGAAACATCCTGGCGTGGTACACCATCGTCACCATCGTCATCTCGTGGCTGGCGCTGACGCTCTTTGCCGGCGGCATCCTCATCCGTCAGGTCTTCGACATTCCCATGTGGATGTCGGCGCTCGTCCTGCTCGTCATCTCGGCGTTCTTCACCATGCTGGGCGGACTGAAGGCCGTGGCCTATACCAACGTCTACCAGATGATACTGCTCATCGTCGTGTCGCTGGTGCTTGTCATCATCGGTCTCGACCGCGTGGGCGGCGTGTCGGCACTGGTAGCCAAGGTTCCTGCTGACTACTGGGTGATGTTCAAGCCCAACTCCGACGAGGCCTTCCCCTGGCTGCCCATCATCCTCGGCTACCCCGTCATGGGCGTTTGGTTCTGGTGTACCGACCAGAGTATGGTACAGCCCGTGCTGGCCGCGAAAGACTTGCGCGAGGGCCAGTTGGGCACCAATTTCACGGGCTGGCTGAAGATTCTCGACGTAGCTCTCTACATCCTCCCAGGCATCATCTGCTTCGCCCTGTTCCCCTCCCTCGAAAATCCTGACGAGGCCTACCTCACCATGGTCGAGAACCTCTTCCCCGTCGGCATGGTCGGCCTCGTGTTCGCCGTCCTGACCGCCTGCCTCGTCAGCACCATCGGCTCGGCTCTCAATGCCCTGTCCACCGTCTTCACCATGGACATCTACGTCAAGCGCTTCCGCCCCAATGCCTCGCAGCGGCGCATCAACTACGTCGGCCGCTTGGTGACCGTCATCGGTGCCGTCATCGCCATAGCCATGACCGTAGCCATCGACGCCATCAAGGGCCTCAACCTCTTCAACGTCTTCCAGTCGGTACTCGGCTTCATCGCGCCGCCGATGGCTGCCGTCTTCCTGCTGGGCATCTTCTGGAAGCGCGCTACGATGCGTGCCGCCAACTTCGCCCTGACCGCAGGCACGGTCTTCTGCCTCATCGTCGGCGTGCTCTACCTCTGGCCGCCTGAGTGGCTTCAGTTCCCCTGGCCCCACTTCATGCTGCTGTCGTTCGAGCTCTTCGTCATCCTGGTCGTCTCGATGGTCATCATCAGCCTGACCGACGGCGACAACACCGTCTACGAGATTCCCGCCCCCGTCCATGCAGGCTTCTCGAAGCTGGCCATCGGCCTCTGGCTCGCCCTGGCCGTCGTCATGCTAAGCCTCTATGTCTATTTCAACTGACACCCCCTATATAATAGGTGTAATAATGGAAGATACCGAAGGCACGGAGAACTCGACCACGAATTCCACGAATGGCACGAATTCTGGCGGCAACAATGGCGGCAACCAGAGCGGCGGCTCTGAGGGCTAAAGGCTGAGGGCTGAAAAAAAGAAAGGGGACTGACAGACTACGAGAGCTGTCGGTCCTCTTCGTTGTGGCGATGATGGTGGAGCTGGAGGGAGTCGAACCCTCGTCCAAACAGGGAAACCATACGCTTTCTACATGCTTATCTTGGCCTTCATTTTCGTGCTGCAGCAAGACCCAAGCCACCAACCGCAGCCTTATCCCCTAAAGTTTCATCCTGCCATCGGGGCCTGACAAGACTATTCCCGATTTAACCTGCGCCGCTTGATCTCTGGATTCGGAACAACATCCTCGGAGCGACGTCTCGTTCTGCTACCTGGTAGCGGAATTGAGCCTCAATCTACTGTACTTCGATTAGGCAGCGAGAGCATACTCATTGTTGCCAATTAAATTTTCGACCGAATGGATTATGGAGTATACAGCCGTCACTCCGCATGCTTACATACCATCTCATCCTGCTGTCAAATCCAGTCAACCCCAAGATGCCGTAGCGTAATTCGGGTGCAAAAATAGACATTTTTTTCGAAATGACAGCCGTTTTCTGAAAATAAATGTGTACTTTTGCACAATATTTAACCTTTAAAGGTGTTTTATATAAAAAAATATACGCGTATACCCTTTATGAAACGACTAACTTTTCTATTCGTCAGCCTGCTGCTGTGCTGTTCTGTGGCATGGGGCCAGTCGGGCATGACAGACAATCAGGTGATGGACTTCGTGATGGAGCAGAACGCCCGCGGCGTGTCGCGCCAGCAGATTGTGACACAGCTGATGCAGCGTGGTGTAACCATCGAGCAGATACGCCGTCTGCAGAAGAAATACCAGAAGCAGATGAAGAATGGTGCCCTGGGCGCCGAGGACATCACGGCGGGCTCCAAGGACACCAAGAAGCGCATGCGTGAGGCCAACGGCGAGAAGCGCCAGGAGCAGAAGAAGCAGGACCAGAAGCGCGCCTCGCAGTTCCGCGTGAAGGACACGAAGCAGAAGAACCAGATACAGCGCCACACCTACGACGAGGAGGACGAGGACTTCATGGAGATGGACGATGCCATGGACTTCATGATGCCCGACTCGCTGAAGTACTTCTACGACGAGGAAAAGGAGCCTAAGCGCAAGATATTCGGTCACGACATCTTCAACAACAAGAACCTGACGTTCGAGAGTTCCATGCAGATAGCCACGCCGCAGAACTACCGGCTGGGCCCTGGCGACGACGTGAACGTGGACATCTGGGGTGCCTCGCAGGAGAGCGTCACGGAGACCATCTCGCCCGACGGCACCATCACCATCGAGGGTGTCGGCGTCATCCATCTGGCCGGACTGAGCGTCAGCCAGGCCAAGGCACGCCTCAAGCAGGTGCTGGGTCCCCGCTATCAGGGTTCGAAGATAGACCTGACGTTAGGTCAGACGCGCACCATCACCGTCAGCGTCATCGGCGAGGTGAAGGTGCCTGGCACCTATACCATGTCGGCCTTTGCCAGCGTCTACAATGCCCTGTATATGGCTGGCGGTCCCAACGAGATTGGAACGCTGCGTAATGTCAAGGTATACCGCAATGGCCGTCTGTTGTCGAACGTCGACGTGTATGACTTCCTGCTGAACGGCAAGCTGACGGGCGATGTGCGCCTGCAGGACAACGACGTCATCACGGTCAGTCCCTACGAGGCGCTGGTCAACATCACGGGTAAGGTGAAGCGCCCGATGTTCTACGAGATGAAGAAGTCGGAAACGGCAGCCACGCTGCTGCGCTATGCCGGCGGATTCACGGGCGACGCCTACACGAAGGCCATCCGCATCAACCGCAAGGCCGGCAACGGCTACTCGGTGTTCAGCGTCGGCGAGTTCGACATGAGCTCGTTCAAGGTCATGGACGAGGACTCCGTCAGCGTCGACTCCACGCTGGTGCGCTACCAGAACATGGTAGAGGTCAAGGGTGCCGTGTTCCGTCCCGGCATGTACCAGTTGGGCGGCAGCATCAGCAGCGTCAAGACCCTGATTGAGGCCGCTGCCGGACTGACCGAGGGTGCCATTGGCCAGCATGCCGTCATGCACCGCATGCGCGCCGACCGCTCATTGGAAGTGCAGAGTGTAGACATCATAGGCATCCTGGAGGGCACCGTGCCCGACGTGCCGCTGCGCAACGAGGACGTCATCTACATCGCCAGCCGCGAGGAGAACGAAGC
>CACXAG010000173.1 GCA_902765585.1 uncultured Prevotellaceae bacterium | reverse complement strand
GGCACCAGGAGGAAGAACAGTTACTTGGTCATGATGATTATACAAGAGGCGCAGTCGACCATTTGGGAAATATTGATGCATGATTTCGTCTGTGATGACAGATTCACGAATACCAATACCCCAACCTCCGGCATACCGCTTGACCTCGCCCCCTAACGCTTGTGCAATGACCTGGGTCATCATCGTAAGCGGAACTGTTACTTCCTGTAATCAGATACAACTCGTCTTTCTCCAGTTCCTTGGGTAAGACACCCGCCATTACGGGAAACACCTCGAACTCTAAGGAACCGTCAACAGCACGGAACATTTCCCTAAACATTGACGCATAAGAGGGAATCTCTGGCGGTAAAAGTCCAGGGAATGTGTCACACAACAAGATGTTAATCTTAGACCTTTTCATCATTGCGTGTGAATCTTGAACAACAGGGCGTTTTGGAATACCACAGGACGATGATGGGCGAAAAATACCGTTCCTTCGGCAGTCGCCTTGACATCGTTGAGTATCTGACCGTTGTAGGGGTCGATAACATGTGCGAGTGATTCACCAGGAGTAACACGGCTGCCTGTCTCTACCAGTCGACAGTAGATGCCAGCATGACGAGCTTTGATGTGCTGGAGACTTGCCTCGTCGATGACGATCGACTCATAGGCTGCGCCATGAGTTCCGAAACTGATGATACCTGTTCGCTTCATCATACGGAAAATGGCATCAATAGTCTCACCACAGGTATTCACGTCTATCTGGTTTGTCTTTCCCGCATATAAAGAGAATGCCTTTGTATTCCACAGTTGCCAATTGTAGTTGAGCAATGTGGTGTCGAATGGGCGTGGCTGGTAAGTGGTGACGTATCTCATGCCGAAGAGACGGGCTGTCTCCACGTCCTCATAGCCCGTTTTCAGCATCCGCACGTGGGGCACGAAGTCGCCTGGCACATAGTACGAAGCCAGTTGTATGCCGTACTCAAAGCCGTTGAGCGTTGAGAAGATGGCTGCAGCGATGCGCTGGGTAGTTTCTCCCTTGTCATAGCCAGGGAACATACGGTTGACATCTGTGTTGTCCATCGACCAAAAGCGGTGACTGACATTCATCGAAAACGGGTTGCACGAGGGGATGACCAGGATACTTCTCCCCTTGACAATTCCACCACGTTGCTCCATGGTTGTCAGGCGGCTCACCAGCTGCGAGCAGATGTACTGCTGTTGCACCTCGTCACCTCGCATGGCACCGACTATTGCCAGTGTCTTTTCGCCCTCTCCAAATCTGAAGCCTTTGATTCGGAAGTTGTCGCGACAGGGCGATGTCATCTCAAATATTGTTTCTGTTCTCATGATCTATCGGTGTTGAAGATTCGTGCCATCAGCGACCCTTCATAGACGATCGGATAGGCGCGTATAGTGAATAAATAGCCATCTACAGGCGAACTGACAGTACTGAGTACCTGACCACGAAGAGGATCGACAATCTGACCGATGGTCTGTCCTTGGCTGACGTTGATGCCGCATTTTAGTTCTGTCAGGAAAACACCAGAAGTTTCGGCATTGAGGAAAGTCACACAATCGCCCTTGCAGATGATGGGCTGTGGTAATTCTGCCATTGCAGCCTTATGCCACATGCCCATCGTCTGCATCAGGTGGAAAATTCCTGTCACCAGGCGTCGGCACATCTTATGGTTGATTCGCTGGCCGACACCCATCTCGACCACGAGGCAAGGTGTGCCAGTGGTGTTGAGTGAATGGGCGAGTGTAGCTTCAAGCACAGTAGCAGCATCGTGAACCCACACAAAATCCGTTCCCAGCCGTTCGGCAAAGGGAACCAGCCACTCGGCATCCTTCACATTGATGCGAACCTGAGGTGTTTCACGCAAAAAAAGGTTGCTGGAGTGAATGTCTATCACCATGTCGGCCCCCTTGATGTCCTCAATGATGGCATGAGCCGTCTGTTCGGCCATAGTACCTTGCGGATCGCCAGGGAAGATGCGGTTCATGTCGAGGTCGAAGTTGGGGATACCCCGTTGAATGGTGTCGATACCCAGCGGATTGAGAGCGGGATAGATTTCCAATGTACCATCGAGGGCATCGATATGTTCCGTAGCAATACGGGCCAATTCATAACATACCATCTGCCCTTCCAGTTCGTCGCCATGGGTGCCTGTTACCACACAAAAGCGCAGGCCGTCCTTCCTGCCGTGCTGAATAACATTCTTGCGGATGCGGAACTGCTCGTCGATGGGAAGTTCTGTTGAAACAATTGTCTTTATCATATTTCTTGTAATGTAACGTGAATTGTGGTTTGCTGGTTTGCAAGGCCAGTGTAGAGTCCTCGGTTGACGGAGCAGTCGCGGGCATCGCGGCCATGTGCCAGTTTGACGTAGCCATCGCTGATTCGACAGTTGTGGGTGGGATCGAAGCCCAGCCAGTTGTAGCCATCGAAGATTTCCACCCAGGCATGGGTTTCGCCTTCGCCCACGAGGAAGCCGTTGACGTAGCGGGCGGGAATGCCCTGATGACGGCAAAAGGCTATCATAAGATGGGCAAAGTCCTGACAAACACCCTTTTTCCGCTCCAACACCTCGGCTGCTGTGGTCTCGACAGTGGTGCACAGAGGCTCATACACTATATTTTTGTTTATCCAATTGCAGATTGCGTAGGCAGCATCTATGACATTTTCGGTTGCCTCCATCAACGGCTCCTTGACTGTGGTTAGTGTCGTGGGTTGCTTAAACAGGAACAAGTTCTCGCCACGATACTTTAATATATAGGTATCTGTCGTTACAATACCCGTGCTGACGTATGCGAAAGTCTTGTGTGGCTCAGTGGCTCCACCGTAAAGAATGCGATTATAGAATGCATCGATTCCTGCCTGTAGCCAGTAGTCAGGCGATACCACCATGTGCTCCTGTTCCAACGTCTGACAGGCATTGCTGGCAGGCTGGCATCTCAACAAGACCGCATGGCTTGGCACCGACTCCGAGAACTCGACGACGGTCTGGTAATTGTACAAATATCTTTTCACACCTTCACTAATTGGTTGATTAACTCTAGTAACTTATTCTTGTACTCCACATCATTGAGATTGAAACGCTCCTCAATAATGAGGCTGTTGAGTTCTCCCTCAATGTCTTCGTCAATGATATTCGGCATCTGCTTGCAATAGCGTTTCAGCGAGTCGTAGGCCAATGCCACACGCTCATAACTATAGTCAAATCGAAGTAGCATGTCCATATTCTCGACATTTCGTCCTATAGACATAATGTAGAGTGCCTTGTGGTTCTGCAACCGCTGTTGTGCCGAGCCCCAAAATGCCAGCGACCAGTCGATGACAGGCTGCAGACAGATGACATTTTTTTCCTGCTTCTTACGACATTCTTTCAAGAGTGCCAGACTCATTTCCAGATAACTGAGTGTCTCCGACAGAATATCCTCACGAAGGAGAATGGCATTGTCCATAGCCTTCGTCTGAGCAGCCATCACAGTAGAGGGATTGGTGTCGTCATACATGATACCAAATGTAAACTCCTCTATGGTTTGATAGGCTCCTGTCGTATCCAGCTTCTGCCAGATGGGCCAGTAATCTTCCAACTCTCCGTCAATCATCTTGTCATGACACTTTCGCAAGAGGTGTAGGGTGATATACACCCGCTCCTCGTATCTTCCCAGCCAAAAAAGGCTGTTGGCCTTTACAGCCGAAATAATCGTGTTCTTTACCATAGTTCAAATTCTTTTTAACCTAAAACTTTTTATTATCCTGATCTTTTTACCATAAGAAACTAAACCTATTACTATTTTACTCTTCCATGACCCATGTATCCTTGAATCCTCCGCCTTGAGAAGAATTCACCACAAAGGAATCTGGATTTCGCGAGAAGCGTGTCAGTCCACTCGACCATACTTTTGTCTCTTTACCGCTAACCACGAAGGCTCTGAGATCGGCCTTGCGTTCCACCATCTTGTCATCCTCCAGAATCTCAAGGTCCTTAAAATCAATGACCTCTTGTGCAATCCAGCGTCTCGGCTGGTTGATAATGAGGGCTTTCAACTCTTCCAGCTTCTCTTTTGACAAATCCTTGCCAAAAACTACGCCATACCCGCCAGCCTCGCTGACATCCTTGATAACCAGACTCTGTATATTCGCCAATACATAGTCGTAATCTTTCTTGAAGTATGGCAGATAAGTGGGGGCATTTTGCAGAATAGGCTTCTCGCCTAAATAATATTCCACCATCTTCGGTACGAAGTAGTAGATGCCCTTGTCATCGGCCACACCATTGCCTATGGCATTGATAAGCGCTACATTTCCAGCCTTGTATGCCTGCATCACATTCGGAATGCCCAATAATGAGGAGGCTTCGAATAGTAGCGGATCCATGTATTCGTCACTCACACGGCGGTAGATGCTGCCTACACGGGTCTTTTCTTTGTAGATGCCTGCATAATAGACCTTGTTGTCCTCTACGAAGAGGTCGCCTGGATATGCCAGCGTAGCACCTGTTTTCTCAGCAAAATAGCTGTGTTCAAAGTAGGCAGAGTTGTAGCGGCCTGGTGTTAGGATCACAGAGATACCCCTGCCGTTGTTCATCTCCTCCATCATCGTAGCGAGTATTTTTGAATAATTGCGGTTTTCTGCCACAGCATTCTGAGTGAAAGTCTGAGGCGAAACCTTACGGGTAATCTCTCGGGCTATCATCGGATAACTGGCACCAGAGGGTATTCGTAGGTTATCCTCCAGCACATACCATTGGCCGTCTTTGCCTTCCACGAGGTCGATACCTGCAATGTGAGCATAGACTTCACCTGTAGGGTTGATGCCTTCGCACTCTGGCAGATATCCTTTTGAGGAGTACACAAATTCCTCTGGAACAATGCCGTCTTTAATGATGCGCTTATCGTGATACACATCCCATAGAAACTTATTCAACGCTGTGACGCGTTGTCTGAGTCCCTTTTCCAGGTATGACCAGTCACTATTGGAAATGATTCGAGGTATTGAGTCAAAAGGGAACAACTGCTCATTAAATATACCATTTTTGTATACCCCGAATCTTACCCCAAATCTTTCCATCCATTTGTTAACAGTTTCACGGCTGTCAATCAATTCGTTAATCCTGATGTTCATAATAACAATGTGTTTGTGTTTACTACTAATCTATTACCACGGTGCAAAGGTAACTCATTTTGGATAAAATCAAGAAACATATTATCAAAATGTCTTATA
>CACXAG010000172.1 GCA_902765585.1 uncultured Prevotellaceae bacterium | reverse complement strand
AATTTGTGCAAAATTACGGAAAAAAGTAGAACTTCCGCATCTTTTTTTGTAATTTTGTAGCGCAAAACGCGAAAATAGTCTATTTATGATGCAAAAACTCAGATATTTCCTCCTTTTGGCAGCTGGTGTGATGGCTGCTCACGTGGCTGTTGCCCAGACCGATAACGATATGCGCCGCCGGGCTATTAAGGTCGGCGTCATGCTGCCGTTGCATGCCGACAATGGCGACGGCAAGCGCATGGTGGAGTACTACCGTGGCGTGCTGATGGCCTGCGACAGTCTGCGGGCTAATGGCGTTTCCACCGATGTCACGGCCTGGAACGTGGCCGAACAGTCTGACATCAACGAGACGCTGCAGGATGAGCGCGCCGCCCAGTGCGACCTCATCATCGGGCCGCTCTACTCGTCGCAGGTGAAGCCGCTGGGCGATTTCGCCAAGAAGCATCAAGTCAAGGTGCTCATCCCGTGCTCCATCAACTCTACCGAGGTCTACGACAACGGCAGCCTCTTTCAGGTCTATCAGAACGGCAATATGCTCAACGAGGCCTATACCTACCGATTCTACCAGCTGTTCAAGACCTGCCATCCCGTCATCATCGACTGCAATGACAGCACCAGCACCAAGGGCGCCTTCACCCGCACGCTGCGCCGCAAGCTGGACCAGGAGGGCATCAACTACTCCATTACCAACCTGAAGTCCAACGAGGACCAGTTCATGAATGCTTTCTCGACCACCCAGCGCAACGTCGTGGTGCTCAACACGAGCCGCTCGTCAGACCTGAATGTCGCCTTCGCCAAGCTCAGCGGCATGCTGATAAGCAATCCCAAACTGCAGGTGTCGATGTTTGGCTATCCCGAGTGGCTGGAGTACACGCGCACCCATCTGGACAACTACTATAAGTTCGACGTCTATGTGCCGTCCACTTACTATCTGGATCCGCTGGCCCATCGTACGAAGCGCTTCCAGCAGAAGTACCGCTGGAACTTCCATCAGGACATGCAGAACTATCCGCAGCGCTTTGCCGCCATGGGCTTCGACCATGCCTACTTCTTCATCCGCGGCCTCCATCTCTATGGCGAACGCTTCACGGGGGCTTCCGCTATGGTCGGCTATACGCCCTTGCAGACTCCCCTGAACTTCGAGCGCATCGGCAATGGCGGCATGCAGAACCGTTCCATCGTCTTCGTCCACTATACCCGTAACCAGCGCGTCGAAACCATCACCTTCAGCGATAGGCGGATTCAAAACTAGTAGCGGCTTACGGCCTAAAGAAATAAAGAACAAATAAAAAAGGAATGTCAATGAACTTAATATCGCGGAGTTTATTATTTATTATTTTTTATTTTTTATTTAGCCACGCAAGGGCGCAGGTTGGCGAATACCGTACCGACCTGGCCATTGGCTTTAACGGCGGCTACGTCATGACCAACGTGTCGTTCACGCCCGACGTGCCCCAGGACCTGTTGGGCGGCATGACGGGCGGTCTCACCATCCGCTATACCTGCGAGAAGTATTTCAGCAGCATCTGTGCCATCACCGCCGAGGTCAACTACACCCAGGCGGGATGGAAGGAGCGCATCCTCGACGTCAACGACCAGCCCGTCTACTATGAGGGCGACAATAGCAACCCGCTGCGCTACCAGCGCCGCATCACCTACGTGCAGGTGCCGCTACTGGCCCGTCTGGGCTGGGGGCGTGAGCGCAGAGGCCTGCAGGCTTTCATCCAGCTGGGTCCCCAGTTTGGCTTCTATCTCGACGAGTCTACCGATACGAATATCGAGCAGGGCCGTCCCACCTGGAATGCCCGTGTGTCCAACGTGGTAGCCCAGGAGACGATGCCCGTCGAAAACAAATTTGACTATGGCATCGTGGGTGGTGCCGGCATCGAGTTCTCGCATCCCAAGGTGGGCCACTTCCTGCTGGAAGGCCGCTACTACTTCGGTCTGGCCAACATCTACGGCAACTCCAAGAGCGACTATTTTGCCAAGTCCAACCAGAGCAACATCGTCGTCAAGCTGAGCTATCTCTTTGACGTCATCAAGACCAAGAACGACAGAATAAGATAAAAACCTTTTAATAATACTACTATGTTCAAGAATCATCCCAAGGGTCTTTTGCAGGCCGCATTGAGCAACATGGGCGAGCGCTTCGGCTACTACATCATGAATGCCGTCCTCGTGCTGTTCCTCTGTTCCAAGTTCGGACTTTCCGACGAGACGAGTGGTGCCATTTATTCCTGTTTCTACTGTGGCATCTACATCCTGAGTCTGGTGGGCGGTATTATTGCCGACCGCACGCAGAACTACAAGGGCACCATTATGACTGGACTTATCATCATGGCGTCAGGTTATGTCATTTTGTCCATTCCCATTTTGGCCACGGCAGGTAACATCGGCTGGCTGCTGCCCCTGACGTGTCTGGCGCTGTTCCTGATTGCCTTCGGTAACGGACTGTTTAAAGGCAACTTGCAGGCCATCGTCGGACAAATGTACGACAATTTCGAGGCCGAGGCTGCCAAGCAGGGCGAGGACGCTTTGCGCATAGCCAAGAGCAAGCGCGACTCCGGCTTCCAGATTTTCTATGTCTTCATCAACATCGGCGGACTCGTTGCTCCCTTCGTGGCACCGCTGCTGCGCTCCTGGTGGCTGAAGGTCAACGGACTATTGTATAATGCCGACCTGCCCGCCCTCTGCCATGAGTATCTGGAGAAAGGTGCCGGCATGTCTGCCGACGCCATGAGCAACCTTACGGAACTGGTGACGAAGGTAGGTGGCTCTACGGCCGACCTCGGCGCCTTCAGTTCGCAGTATCTCGACATCTTCAATACGGGTATCCACTATTCGTTCGTCGCTTCCGTCTGTGCCATGCTCATCTCGCTGGTCATCTTCATCTTCTCGCGTGGCATGTTCCCCACGCCAGGCAAGAAGGAGGCTGTCCAGGTGGTCGACTACACGCCCGAGGAGAAGAAGGCCATGGCCGACGAGATTACGCAGCGCATGTTCGCCCTGTTCGCCGTGCTGGGCATCGCCGTCTTCTTCTGGTGGTCGTTCCATCAGAATGGTACGTCCATGTCGCTCTTTGCTCGCGACTTTGGCAACACCTCTATCTTCCCGCCTGAGATATGGCAGGCCGTCAACCCCTTCTTTGTCATTGTGCTGACGCCGGTCATCATGTGGATTTTCGGCTCGCTGACACGTGCCGGACGCGAAATCTCCACGCCGCGCAAGATAGCCTACGGTATGGGCATTGCCGGCATTGCCTACCTCTTCCTGGTGGTCTACTCGCTCATGCAAAACTATCCCTCTGCCGAGGAGTTCAAGTCGCTGTCCGACTCCGCCAAGGCAGGACTGAAGGCTGGCCCCTGGGTACTCATCGTCTACTACTTCTTCATGACGGTGGCCGAGCTGTTCATCTCGCCGCTGGGCCTATCTTTCGTGTCGAAAGTAGCTCCTAAGCACCTGCAGGGACTCTGTCAGGGCTTGTGGCTCGGTGCCACGGCAGTTGGCAACGGCCTGCTGTGGATTGGTCCGCTCATGTATAACAAGTGGCCCATCTGGCAGTGCTGGGCAGTCTTCCTGGCTGTCTGCGTCATCTCGATGGGTATCATGCTCGGTATGGTCAAGTGGCTCGAGCGCGTTACCAAATAGCGGCCTTCGGCCTAAAGAATAAATAAAAAAGAAAAGATAATAACCCCTAATGGGTATTGTTTTGAAAGAAATCAGCAAGAATTAGAAATAATTACATCCAGAAATAATAAGAAATTTATTTTTTCCAATTGTTGGAATAAATTCTTTCTAATTCTTGCCAATTTCTTTCATAGAAAATCGTAGTATGCTTGAGGCGCGGAGTTTATTATTTATTTTTTTTTATTTTTTATTTAGCCCCGTAGGGGCGCAACTGACCCTGGTGGAGCTGAACTGCGAGAACCTGTTCGACTGCCGCCACGACTCCCTGAAACTTGATACCGAATGGCTGCCCGACGGGCAGCGCCATTGGACTCCTGCCCGCTATTGGCGAAAGCTGAACCATCTGGGGCAGGAGATTCTTTCGTGCCACGACGGCGAGGGCGTCCCCGATCTGGTGGCGCTGGTCGAGGTGGAGAACGATTCGTGTCTCTACAACCTGACGCGCCGCTCGCTGCTGCGCCATGCCGGCTATGACTATATTGTCACTGAGTCCCCCGACCTGCGCGGCATCGACGTGGCATTGCTCTATCAGCCGCTCTCATTTCGTCCGTTTTGCTTCGATTTTGTCCGCGTGCCGACGTTGGAGGGCATGCGGCCCACCCGTGACATCCTGTATGTCCGGGGTGAGACGGTGAGCGGCGACACACTCCACGTCTTCGTCGTCCATGCTCCCAGCCGCTATGGCGGTGAGCGGACTACGCGCCCCAACCGCCGCCTCGTAGCCGACCGCCTTTTAGCGGCTATGCGCCATTATGTGCCGCAGTCTGATGCCAAGGTCATCGTCTGCGGCGACTTCAATGACTTTGCTGACAGTCCAGCCCTGCTCTACCTGCGAGACAACGGCCTGCACAACGTTACCGCCGCAGCCAGAGGTCTGCACGGTGCCCCCGGCACCTACCGCTATGACGGCCGCTGGCAGAGCATCGACCACGTCCTCGTCAGCCCCGCTCTTGTCGGTTCCGTAGACAAGGCCTTCATCAACGACGCCCCTTTTCTCATGGAGCAAGACAAAAAGTACGGCGGTGTAAAACCCTTCCGTACCTTCATTGGTTACCGCTATCAGCGCGGCTTCAGCGACCACCTGCCCCTCGTCGTCCGCTTTCGCTAAAAAATGTATTGTCAACAAAACCAGCACGACTTTTCCACTTGTGTCTACTGATTCAGTATGATATGCAAAAATCTACCGCTTGTTTTTGCGTACAGGCGAGGCAATTTTGCGTACAGGCACAAGGTGTTTTGCGTATACGCGCAAGGTATTTTGCGTACAGGCAAAAGCGAATGAACCCAGGCCTCTCTCCCCGGCTACCTTGATTCTTGCACCAACGAAGCCTTATCCTTTCCCCGCCGAAGCCTAGTTATTCTCTCATAAGGATTACAACGCCAC
>CACXAG010000171.1 GCA_902765585.1 uncultured Prevotellaceae bacterium | reverse complement strand
CCGCGCAGGTTCTGGATGCTGTGCAGTTTCGTCACCAGGCGCACGCGACTGCCCGTAATCACCGGCTGTCCGAAGCGCATGTCGTTCATGCCGTAGTTCACCAGCATCTTGATATTGTTCACCTCGATAATCTGGTCCCACAAGTAAGGCAGCAGACTCAGCGTCAGGTAGCCGTGGGCGATGGTCGACTTATACGGGCTTTCCACCTTGGCGCGCTCCACATCCACGTGAATCCACTGGTGGTCCAGCGTGGCATCAGCAAACAGGTTGATGCGCTCCTGGTCTACTTGCAGCCACTCCGATGCTCCTAACTCCTGGCCCAGATGGGCTGCAAACTCGTCGTACGAGTTAATCACTAATTTTCCCATAGTTTTATTTTCTTTAGCCGTAATATTCTTTATACCATTGAGCGAATGCCCTTAATCCCTCGCGGAGAGTAATCTTCGGGGTGAATCCAAAGTCACGCTCAAGCGCAGCAGCGTCAGCGTATGTGGTAGGCACGTCGCCTGGCTGCATGGGAACGAGTTGCTTGTGGGCTTCGAAGTCGTAATTCTGGGGTAACACGCCAGCACGCAGGAGTTCCTCCTGGAGAATCTGCACGAAGTCGAGCAGGTTCTCGGGCTGTCCGCCACCTATATTATATACTGCATACGGAGGAATGGGCAGACCATCCTCACCCTTCTTACGTTCTGGTGCACCCTGCATCACACGGACAATGCCCTCGACGATGTCGTCCACGTAAGTGAAATCGCGGCGGCAGTTGCCATAGTTGTAAATCTGGATGGTGTCGCCCTTCAACAGTTTGTTGGTGAAGCCGAAGTACGCCATATCGGGGCGTCCAGCGGGACCATAGACGGTGAAGAAGCGCAGGCCCGTGGTGGGGATGTCGTAGAGCTTCGAGTAGCAGTGGGCAAAGAGTTCGTTGCTCTTCTTCGTGGCGGCATAGAGCGACACGGGGTTGTCTACACGGTCGTCGGTAGAGAAGGGTACCTTCTTGTTGCCACCGTAGACACTCGACGAAGAGGCGTAGACCAGATGCTCAACGGGAGAACCGCCCTCGTCGTACGAGTGCCGGCAGGCCTCCAGGATATTGTAGAAGCCACCCTTCACGAAGCTATAGCTGATAGCCTCCGGCTTTGCCTCCTCTATCACTTTCAGACGATACTCCTTCAGGCTGGGGTCGTAGTAGTTGTTCATATTGTCCAACCCAACGACGGTCCCCGCTTTGAGGTCCTTGAACAGTCTCAGCACCAGGTTGCTGCCAATGAAACCAGCAGCACCAGTAACCAGAATTACTTTATTATTTAAATCTATCTTCTGCATAGTCTTTAACAACGGATTAAACGGATTTCTCTTGTTAATTCTTCAATTCTTTAACTCTTCGATTCTTTTATTCTTTCCCGTACTTCTCCACAGCCTCATAGTAGGTATCGAGGGAGCCAATGTCGAAGCGGCCGGCAGACATGGGCCAGGCATGCATGGTGGTGTGGTCTACCATGTAGTGGGCCAGGTTGCCGGGGGCATCCTTGCCGCAGCCGTTCTCGACGGAGTGGCGCACCAGGTCGAGGTCCTTCTTGAGGTAGATATAGAAGGGGGGCACTGCCCAGTGGGACTTGGGGACCTGGGGTTTCTCCTCCATACCCAGGACGCGATTGCTCTCATCCAGTTCGACGACACCTGTACGCTGGAGCTTTTCTATCGAGGGCTGCTCGTGGCACATGATGCAGGAGGAGTCCTTCTGTTTGGCGAATTCAACGAATTCACTAAATGAGAAGAAGAGGAGGTTGTCAGCGGCGACGACGAGCAGGTCATCATCGATGTCCAGCTGTTCCATCGCAAAGAGCAGGTCACAGACGGCCCCTAAGCGGGTGTCGTTGGTCTCTGTGCCGTCGTCGACGATGGTGATGGGCTTCTCGTAGTTCTGTTCCAGGGCCCAGTCCTCGAAGATGTGGGCGAACTTATGGTTGGTGATGATGATGTGCTCGTCGATGTCGGGAATCTGGTCGATGTCGTCGAGCATACGGCCCAGGATGGTGTTCTCACCTATTTTCAGTAATGGCTTGGGGAAGTTCTTTGTCAACTCACCCAGCCGCGTAGCATATCCTGCTGCAATAACGATATTCTTCATAATGTCACACAGAAATCACAGAAATTATTGTTCACAAAAACGAGCGCCGTCGTCGGGCTTGACCCAGAACACCTGGAAGGTCTTTTCGTATTCGGGGAACTGCTCCAAGTAACGCTCGGTCAGAACCTTCTCGATGTCTGCCTTGTAGGCGGGGTCAACGAGCGCGATGCAGGCACCCTTGAAGCCGGCACCCGAGAAGCGACCGCCATAGACGCCCGGCAGCGAGCGCATAATCTCGTAGATGGCAATGAGCTCGGGCGAGCCACACTCGTAGTTGTGGATGCTGGACTCGCAGGAGTCGAACGACAGTTTTCCAAAGAGCTTCATATTACCCGTTTCCCAGGCCGTCACGCCTTGACGAACGCGGCGATACTCCGAATAGAAGTGCTCTGCGCGGCGAGCAAAGCGAGCCGGCATGGCAATGCGCGTCTTCTCGAAGGTCGCCTTGGGAATATCGCGCAAAAAAGTCTTGTCGAAGGTCTTCAGCGGCTGGTCGGTATAGGCCAGCATGTTCCACGCCGCCGTCTTGCACTCGTAGACGCGGAGGTTGTAGTCGGAGTTGACCAGCGAGCGCGTCAGTCCGGAGAAGAAGATGCCAATCTCGAAGTCGGCCATGTCCGGATTGCGCTTGATGATGCGCCAGTCGTCCGAGTCGCAGTCCAGGAACAGCAGGCCGTCCTTGCGTCCCAAGGCGATGCAGGCCTGGTCCAGCAGACCATTATTCAGCCCGATGTACTCGCGCTCTGCCTCCGAGGCCGTCTTTACCACCTCGAAGGGCTGCAGCGTGATGTCGTTAGCCTTGGCGAAAGCCATGACGTAGGCTATCAGCACGGCTGCCGACGACGACAGGCCGCCCACGGGCAGGGAGCCCTGGATGACGCCATCGATGCCCTTGGTCAGTTCGAAGCGCTTGCGCAGGGCATACTTGGCACCGCGGGCATAGTCGCCCCAGTGGTGTTCGCGAACTTGCGAGGGTTTGGCAATCTCGAAACTCACGTCGCCCTCGAAGGTTCGCGACTTGAGGTTCACCAGGCCGTCCTCGCGTACATTAAACCATAGGTCTACGCCCTTGTTAATGGCAAAACCCGTCACCAGACCGTGCTGGTGATCCACGTGTGCACCCAGCGGACATACCCGGTAGGGTGCAAAAATATGATACTGATACTGCTCCATATTACAACTTGTCGTATAGCGTTTGTCGCATTGTCGCCGACAAAGATACATCTTTTATTTCATTCCACAAAAGATTTGTGGCTGAAAATTTGGCTGGTTGCATTTTTCTCCTTACCTTTGCACACGAATAAAGACATGGATAAAATATTGGGATTCCCGACATGATGATGAGTCGGGATTCTTTTTGTTTTTGTATCTGAAACTGGCAAATAGATAATAGTAAAATTATAAAAATAAGGAATTGATATGGCTTATATGTCACAAGAGGGCTATGACAAGCTCATAGCCGAGCTCCACCGCCTGGAGGCCGTGGAGCGCCCGAAGGCTTCGGCAGCCATTGCCGAGGCTCGCGAGAAGGGCGACCTGAGTGAGAACAGTGAGTATGATGCCGCCAAGGAGGCCCAGGCTCACTTGGAGGATAAGATTAACCGCCTGAAGACCACCATTGCCGAGGCTAAGGTGGTGGACACGTCGCGCCTGAGCACTGACTCGGTGCAGATACTGACGAAGGTGGAGATGACCAACCTCACCACCAATGCTAAGATGACGTACACCATCGTCAGCGAGAACGAGGCTGACCTGCGTGCCGGCAAAATCAGCATCAAGACACCTATCGCCCAGGGGCTGTTAGGCAAGAAGGTGGGCGAAGAGGCAGAAATCACGATTCCCCGCGGCGTCATCAAGCTGCGCATCGACAACATCTCGATAGCCTGATTTTTTTATTTGTTATTCATTATTTATCATTTAGCGAAGCGCAACATGGATATTTTTGCAAAGATTGCCGCTGGGGAGATTCCCAGCTATAAGTGCGCCGAGAACGACGAGTTCTACGCATTCCTCGACATCAATCCGCTGGTGAAGGGTCACACGCTGGTCATCCCTCGCCGCGAAGTAGACTACTTCTTCGACATGGAGGACGACGAGCTGGCCCGCTACCAGCAGTTTGCCAAGCGCGTGGCCCAGGCCATCAAGCAGGCCTTCCCCTGCAAGAAGGTTGCCCAGGTGGTGTTAGGCCTGGAGGTGGCTCATGCCCACATCCACCTTATCCCCATGCAGAGCGAGGCCGACGCCGACTTCCGCCGCGAGAAGCTGAAGCTCAGCGAGGAGGAGTTCAAGGAGATTGCCGCGAAAATACAAGCAAACTTCAAGTGTGCTTGAAGACGAAGCGGACGAGGATGAAGTTGACGGGGATGGCAATGGCGAAGACACAGAGCGGTGCCACCTCGTTGCTGAGTCCCAGCCAGAGGAAGATGTTCAGCAGCACGATGTGCAGCAGGTAGTTCACCAGATGGGCTCCGCTGAAGCCGAAGCCGTTCTTGACCGACGCCGAGGTATGGAACGTGAAGTGCGCCGTCAGCCAGTAGTTGACCAGGAAGCTGAGCACATAGCCGGTGGTGTAGGCAATGTTCACCTCTATCCAGTGCTGCAGCACCCAGTAGATGGCGTAGTGCAGGGCTGTCGACAGGACGCCGACGATGCCGAAGCGAACAATCTCGAAAGCAGTCTCTTTCTGTATCATGCCGCAAAGGTACGAATAAGCGAGTGAAAAGCCAAATTTATTTGAGCTTTTCCGAGCGTGAGGACCTTCGACGAAGTCAAAGATACGAAAAAAACAATAAACAATAAACAATAAACAATAAACATTAACATGATTCCGTTCAACAAGCCTTACAGCACTGGCCGCGAGCTGAAGTATATGGACGAGGTGTGCCACTCGATGACGATGTCGGGCAACGGCACGTTCACCAAGCGCTGCCACGCGTTCTTCGAGGAGCGCTATGGTTTCAAGAAGTGTCTGCTGGCCACGTCGGGCACCGATGCCCTGGAGATGTGCGCCATGCTCTGCGAGCTGAAGCCCGGCGACGAGGTCATCGTGCCCAGCTACACCTTTGTGTCGAGTGCCATCGCCTTCCTGCGCGAGGGGGCGAAGGTGGTGTTTGCCGACAGCGGCAGCGCCGAGCCCAACGTGACGGCGGAGAACATTGCGCCGCTCATCAACGAACGGACCCGCGTCATCGTGGTGGTTCACTATGCCGGCGTGGCTTGCGACATGGACAGCATCATGGCCCTGGCCAACGAGCATAACCTGCTGGTGGTGGAGGACGCCGCCCACAGCATCGACTCGTTCTACAAGGGGCGTCCCCTGGGCAGCATCGGCCACCTGGCAGCCTTCTCATTCCACGAAACCAAGAACATCAGCAGCGGCGAGGGCGGCATGCTGGCGGTGAACGACGAGCGCTTCATCCGCCGTTCGGAGATTATCTGGGAGAAGGGCACCAACCGCGCCGAGTTCTACCGCGGCATGGTGAACAAATACGGCTGGTGCGACATCGGCTCGTCGTTCCTGCCCTCCGAGTTCAACGCCGCCTTCCTGTGGGCGCAGCTGGAGGCGCTGGACGACATCCAGGGCCGCCGCAAGCACATCTGGGACATCTACGACCAGGCGCTGCGCGGCCACGTCGAGGACACGGGCATCCAGTTGCCCGTCGTGCCCGACTACGCCACCAACAACGGCCACATGTACTACCTGGTATGCCCGTCGCTCGACTTCCGCACCCGCCTGATGGCGTGGCTGAAGGAGCACGGCGTGCAGACCACCTTCCACTACCTGCCGCTGCACTCCAGCGCCTACTACAAGGACCAGTTCCGGGGCGCGCCGCTGGTCAACTGCGACCGCTACGGCGACTGCCTGGTGCGCCTGCCGCTGTTCTACGAGCTGACGGACGCCGAGGCTGCCGACATCGCCCGCCTGGTCATCGAAGCCGCCCACCAGTGAACTCACTGGGTCTGACCCCGTAAGTTCCAGAAAGCGCAAATCCGAGCAAGCAACCTCACATTGCTTGCTCGGATTCATTTTCATCCGGCGTAGGCTC
>CACXAG010000170.1 GCA_902765585.1 uncultured Prevotellaceae bacterium | reverse complement strand
TAATGCGTCTGATAACCCTCCTTTTTCAGCGCAGAGGCGATGTTGGGCAGGTCTCGCGTCTTGCTGGGCATCTTCATGACCGACGAGGTAGGAAACGACGGATAGCCGCTGAAGGTGCACGTCGTGCCTCTGTCCGTGCGCCAGGAACTGGCATAGCACGCGCTGAAGTTGATGCCCTCGCGCTTCAGCTGCTGCAGGCGCGGCATGGCATCGGCAAAGGCCTCGCCAGCACTCTCCATCAGGATGATGATGACGTCAGGACGCTGTGTGCTCAGGAGAGTGCTATCGGGAGGCAAGAGCGTGGAGGGCTGAGGGTAGAGGGTTGCTACCAGACTGTCGCATTCGTCCTGCGGCATGAAGTCGTAGTCGACGATGTGGTTGGCAGAGCGTTCGAAGGAGGCGAGGAAGCTGAAGACGGGATTAACGGCAGCATGGTTGAGAAACTGGTTCTGCGAATAGTACACCTGCCCGATATTGGTCGTCGACTCACCCAACCCGCCCCTGACACCAATAATCATCAGCGGCAACAGCAACACTCCTGCAATGGTCTCTGTCAGGCGGTGACTGCTGGGAGCGAGGTGCCAGCGAGGACGCGTATAACCTAAATAGACAAGGCAGGCCAAGAGAATGAGGACTGCCAGTCGGAGGAGGAGGTAGCCCATCGAGACACTGGCCATCGCCTCAGTGGGAGTCGTCAGATACTGCAGGCACGACGCATTGAGCTTGAAACCCCAGAACGGGTAGAGGCTGGCATCGGCTATGAAGGCCAAAGACAGGGCTACGGCGATGATGGCGAAGTAGACGCGCAGCAGGACGTCCAGTCCGCGATGGTACCACCACACGCTCACCAGTGCCACCAACAGGGGCAGGAAGAGCACGTAGAGGGCTGTCGAGGCATCGAGCGTAAAGCCATGGGCTATGACGCTGAAGACGTCGCCCAAGGAGACGTCGTGAGCACCGCCATTATAAAGCACAAAACCTATCTTGTCGAGCATAAACAGCGCAAGTGTCCACAAAAAGGTCCTAAGCAAGAATGTCAGTCGTTGTCGCATCGTATATCAGTTGTTTGCTTCTGCATCAGGTTGCAAAATTACTACTTTTCCCGCAATCCGGCAAGAATCGGGCTAAATAATTGTCGATGGATGACAAATCACCAGCCAGTGCGTCTTATATATATAAAAGGTGTAACTATCTATGAAACGAACTTTTCTATTATCATTTTTATTTTTTATTTTTTATTTAGCGAATGCGCAAGAGACCCAGCGCCAGTATCTGAGCGGTCACGGCTGTGACGATATGGTGCAATGGGACTTCTATTGCACGGATGGACGTAACAGCGGCCAGTGGACGAAGATTGGCGTGCCGTCGTGCTGGGAATTGCAGGGCTTTGGCACCTACCAATATGGCATGCGCTTCTACGGCAAGGCCACGCCAGAAGGTATTGCCGACGAGACGGGCAAGTATAAGACGGAGTTTACGCTGCCTCAGGAGTGGGCGGGGCGTCAGATACAACTGGTGTTCGAGGCTGCCTTCACAGAAATCCGCGTGCAGATTAACGGGCGCAAAGCTGGCAATGGCACCTATCAGGGAGGTTTTTCACGCCATACGATAGACGTGTCTGACCGCGTGTTCTTTGGAAAGAAGAAGAACCGCTTGGAGGTGGAGGTGCTGAAGGAGAGCACCAACCCGCAGGTGAATCTGGCTGAGCGCAGGGCCGACTACTGGAACTTCGGCGGCATCTGGAGGCCGGTATTCATTGTCAGTAAGCCAGCGAGAAACATCCAGCGCGTAGCAATCGATGCCGGCATGGACGGCAACTTCCAGGCTGACGTCTTCCTGAATCGGGCCATGCCTGGCAGTTCGCTATGCGTCGATATCATCGACGCCAATGGGAAGAAGGTCGCTACCAGCCCTACTATCGCGACTGCCAGCGACCAGGCCAAGATTGACTTCAGCGTCAAGAGCCCCAAGCTATGGAATGCCGAGGAGCCGAACCTCTATACGGCAGTCTTTACGCTGAAAGACCAGCAGGGCAAGACCCTCCACGTGGAGCGGCAGAAGTTTGGCTTCCGCACGATAGAATACAGGCACAGCTATAACGGTGACAAGGAGGACGGCGTGTTTATCAATGGGCAGAAAGTGATCTTCAAGGGCGCCAACCGCCATTCGTTCCGTCCTGAAAGCGGGCGCACGCTGTCGAAGCAGAAGAATATCGAGGACGTGCTGCTGATAAAGAGCATGAATATGAATGCCGTGCGTCTCTCCCACTACCCTGCCGACCCAGAGTTCCTGGATGCCTGCGACTCCCTGGGTCTCTATGTAGAGTGCGAACAGCCTGGCTGGCACTGGGCGCATGAGACGATAGTGGGCAGTCAGATTGTAGAGGAGATGGTGACGCGAGACGTCAACCATCCCAGCATCATCTTCTGGAGCAATGGCAATGAGGGCGGCTTCAACTACGAGTTAGAGCCAGTATTCGCAAAGTTCGACCCCCAGCAGCGCGTTGTGCTCTATCCTTGGGCCAATCGCAACGGCTTCGAGACGAAGCACTATCGTTCGTGGGGCGAGACGGCAGAATATATGCGCCAGAAGGAGATTTTCATGCCTACGGAATTCCTGCATGGTCTGTATGACGGAGGACACGGGGCAGGCTTGAAGGACTACTGGAAGCTGATGATGAGCAATCCTCGTTGCGCTGGCGGCTTCCTGTGGGACTTGATGGATCAGGCTGTTGTCCGCACGGACCAAAATGGCATTCTTGACCCTGTGGGCAACTTTGGCTCTGACGGTATCGTTGGTCCACACATGGAGAAGGAAGGCTCGTTCTATACCATCCGCGAGGTGTGGAGCCCTGTTCAGGTGTTGTATTTCGACAGCGGTGCCTTCACCATTCAGAACTGCTACAACTTCATCAACCTAAAGGACTGTCAGTTCAGCTATAGACTGCTCAAGATGCCTGCCTACGGAGAAACGGACGTCAAGGTCATCAAGGAAGTGAAGTTGCCTTCGCCCGATGCTGCACCAGGCGAGAAAGCACGGCTGAAAATCGAAAGGACAGATGCTGACGTGATAGAGTTGAAGGCTATCGACCCCAACGGACAAGAAATCTTTACATGGAGTCACAAGCACTGGACAAAGGCAGACAACTTCAACAGACCCACGCTACGTAAGAACACGCAACAGTACTCGTACACAGAGGATAGCGACCAGCTGTTGGTGAAGAACGGCAATCGCCAATATACCTTCAGCAAGAAGACGGGTATGCTGATGGGCGTTAGCGTCAACGGCAAAAAACTGTCGTTTAGCAATGGCCCCCGCTTTGTGGCCGCCAAGCGTGCTGACCGTTCGCAGGACGGCTTCTATAATCATGACGACAAGGAGGCTTTCCAAAAGAAGACGCAATATACGGAGTATGCCGATCAGGGAGCCTTCAACGGCTTTACCTTCAGCGACAGCACGCTGGTAGCCAACTACTTGCATGGTTCTATCAACAAGGTGACGTGGCGCTTCTTGGGCGATGGTGGCGTGTATATGAACGTCAATTATTACTTCAATGGCGTCGTCGACCTCATGGGCATCTGCTTCGACTATCCTGAAACGATGGTCAAGAGCAAGCAATGGGTGGGCAAGGGTCCCTATCGCGTCTGGCAGAATCGCCAGGAAGGTCCGCAGTATGGCTACTGGCAGAACGACTATAACGACCCCATTCCTGGCGAGTCGTGGGAATATCCTGAGTTCAAGGGCTACTTCTCGTATGTCGACTGGATGAAACTGAACACCAGCGAAGGGACCATTGGCATCGAACTGATGACAGGAAAGGTGGGCGTCTATACCCCTCGTGACGGGCGCGACCATATCCTTTACACTTTACCAGAGACAGGTATCTCTATCCTCAGGGCCATTCCTGCCGTTCGCAACAAGGTGAACACGACAGACCTCAATGGTCCCAGTGCCCAGCCCTACTGGAGCAAGGGAAAAGGAACCATCAGCGCCATCCTGCACTTCGAATGATTGCTAAACCACGAATTACACGAATTTTACGAATGATATGAAGCGCCTGTCTTTCTTTCTTATTTTTTATTTATTATTCAGTGTCGGCACTCGTGCCGACACGCATAAGCCTTGGACCTTCTGGTACTGGATGTATGGTGCTGTATCAGAGGCAGGCATCAAAGCCGACCTGCAGGCGATGAAGGACGTGGGACTGGGCGGCTGTTACCTGATGCCGATTAGAGGCGTCGACGAGAAGCCAGAATATGAAGGCTGTGCCCAGCAATTGACACCACAGTTCTGGAAGATGGTTGACTATGCGATGCAACAGTCCGACTCCCTTGGACTTGAGATGGGCATCCACGTCTGCGACGGTTTTGCACTCGCAGGCGGACCTTGGATTACACCTGAGGAGTCGATGCAGAAGATTGTCAGCATGCAGACCACCATTACTGGCGGCACAGGAAAGCGCTACATCCTCATGCAGCCTGGTGGATATGAAGGCTACTATGAGGACATCGCCTGCTTCGCCATTCCTTCTGAGAATTGTGAACTCTGTGTCAATCCTGCCACCTTCAAACCCGTCATCACGACCTCGAAGACCATAACCCGCGATGACAACGGTACCTTCCGAGCCTCAGAAGCCGGATGGATACAGTATGAATACCCTGAAACCGTTACCTTCCATAGCGTAGAAATCATCCCCTCTGGCAATAATCTCCAGTCGCAACGTCTCAAGATGTTCGTGAGAGACGATGACGAGGACTGGTCTTTGGTCAAACAATTCGCCCCCCCTCGTCAAGGTTGGCAGAATACCGATTATAACTTCACATACGCCATCCCCAAGACATCAGGACGTTACTTTCGCTTTGAATGGACGCCTGAAGGAACTGAGCCTGGCAGCGAAGACCTCGACGCTGCCAAGTGGAAGCCAGTACTGAAACTGAAGGAGATTCGTCTGAGTGATCAACAGCGAATCGACCAATGGGAAGGCAAGAGCGGTCTGGTATGGCGTATCGCCCCAGAAACCACTGCCGAGGACATCACAGATGAAGAGTGTGTGAAACTGGAGGACATCCGTCGGGTGGAACTCAAGAACGGTCGTCTGGCAGAACCCCTGCCCGAAGGAACGTGGCTCGTGGTACGTATCGGACATACT
>CACXAG010000169.1 GCA_902765585.1 uncultured Prevotellaceae bacterium | reverse complement strand
GGGCAATAGCGCTTACGCTAAATGATAAATGGTAAATAATAAATGATAAAGATATCAGAAGAAATCGTTTCATAGCACGTTTGGAATCATGATTTTACCAATGTCGTTACGCTGGCCTTTCAATACTCCGTTCACGTAGATGCGCAGACCTTTGCCTGCATGATAGTGCGAACCGTCCTTGTCGTAAAGAATCGTGAGGTTATGGCCATGATAGGGCACGTTGTCGAGGCAGAAGTAATCCCATTTTCCCTTTGGCAGTAGGGGGTTGACCTCAAGGGTGTTGTCTGCACGGGGGCGCAGGCCGACAAGACCGGTGATGATGAGGTCGTTCCATGTGGAGTGGTTATAGTAACGCGAGCGCTCCTGGTCGCCCTTGAGCCAGTAGCCCGTGGTTTCGTCGAGGTATTCGCCGATATAGGGTTTGCCGCGCATGTGCTGGCTCTGCATATATTTTTCTAATTCGGCGAAGTAGAGGGAGTCAATAGAGAGGTGTGAGGTAAGTAGTGAGAGGTGAGAAGATTGATAGTCGTTGGCGAAGTTGGCGAGGGCCGTCAGCGTCTGTGAGGTGGCGAAGGGCCATACGGCACCGTCCCACTCGCACTTGCCTACACCATGGGTGCGGAACAGCGGATGGCGGCGCTCGGCAGTGGTCTGTCCGTAGGGTGCAGAAAAGCCTTGCGGATCGCTGGCCTGAAGCCAGGCGACACTGTATTTCGCCTCGTCCTTGGCCATGTGGGTATACCAAGGCATGAAACCGATGGCCTCACGGACGTTAGCAGAGGAGTCGATGCGGTGAGTCTCGAAGAACTGATGCTCGTCGTTCCACAACTTTTGGTGTACCTTTTCCTGCAGGTCGGTGGCCTTGTCGAAGTAAGCCTGGGCCTTGCTGGCAAAACCAGCAAGCCTACAGATGTTGCCGATAGCCATAGCGTTGCCGTACATGTAGGCGTTGATGCTGGGGCGCAGGTACTTTTTCTTGCGTCCACCGGAGATGGTCTCCTCCATGGCGTCCTGTACGTCGGCCTGCCAGTAGAGACCGCCTTCGCGGGTATGGGTGGTTTCCCAGTGGTTGTATTCCCACTCCAGCGAGGGCAGCATGGATACTATCCAGTCCTTGCGACCGTCCACGAGGTAGCGCCCCCAGAGCGAGTGGGCCATCCAGGATGAGTAGTTGGCAATTTTCTTCATGGGGTTGCCTTCGTGGATATGATGGCCCACACCGGAGGCGATGAGGTTGTACTGGTCGGCATAGCTGCGCGGCACCAGAAACTCCGTCATGGCATAGCCTACGGGCGTCTGGCGGATATGCTTGCGGAGTGTCCACCAGCGGAAGTACCACATTTCCTCGAAACCGCGGTCAGGACAGTCGAAAAGAGGAATGTTCTGCGTCATCCATTCCCATGATTGTGCGTTGGGGATGGCTTGTACGATGGTTTCCGGCTCCATTGTGTTGAAGTAGTCCACGTAATGCTTATAGTCATCGTAACGCAGGAAAGCAGGTGTGTGGCCGATGGCTTTGCCATCGGTATCAATTGCGTTCGTGGCGAAATGGGTGATAGCATAGCTTGCCTCTGGGTCTGTGGCACCAGCATTAGGCAGTATGCCATCCCAGTCGGCAGGGGTATCGATGTTTGGGAAGTGGCGTTCGACACCCGTGCGGAACATGACGCGTTCGATGGCTTCGACAGGGGCATAGAACATGCGCTGGCCAGCCTTCTTACCATTTACGTAGACTTCTATCATACGTTTCGAGATGCTGAGGATGGCTTCAATATGATAGGTGGCGTTTGGCTCGTATTTGCCCAGTGTCCCATAGCGGGCACCACCCTTACAGCGCATGATGCCTTCAGCGGTTAGTTCGATGCGTGAGCAGCCTGTACCATGAGCATCGAGGAATTCTATTTGTAGGAGACCGTGATTGTTTTGTCCAGCCTTGAGGTCGAAGGCAACCTTCAGTTCCTTCGTGGCAGGTATCTTGCGCTCTACACGGGCATAGTCGAAGGGGTCGCTGTCTTTGAGCGTGAGCCAGCCGTCGCTGAGCGAAACAGGCGCATAGACGGGGGAATAGACGTTCCAAGTGGCAAGGTCGAAAATCATGTCCACCCTGAACTCGGTGCCGTCGGCATGGCTATGCGCCTCTGTCTGTACCGTTACCCTCCTGGATGCCGCGGACGTACTGCGGGCCATAGCTCTTGTAGTTGCCCCCATAGCGCATCGGTGGCACCTCGCCCTGCACGAGGTTCAGCGTGGTATATTCATAACCGTCACTTGAGAGGCTGATGGCCAAAGGCCAGCGGTATTCCGAGGGGTTGTAGACGGTGGCATAGGTGCCGTCGCTGAGGCGCTGGCCCCAGATTTTTGCATTGCTGTTGACAAAACCCTTGGCGCGCTCTACAGGCTGGGTCCACGTCAGACCTCCGTCAGCACTCGTCGAGGTCAGGGCGTGCTTCCATAATGCGGCAATCTGTCCGTCGGGCAGGGTGTAGTCGCAATAAGCCTTGTACTCCTTGTGCAATGGAATCAGCGGGTCGTTGCGATCGGCCTCTTCCACCCATTGCATGCGGTAGCGCGGATTGGCCAAAAGCTCTTCACAGGCCTTGCGTGTAGCCTTGTCGGCTTTGGTATAGTAGGGGAAGAGCTCTCTAGAATCTCTAGATTGTCTAGACTGTCTAGAATCTCTAGAAAATCTAGAATAACCACCGTTCAAATAGATGAAAAATATTGGGCCTAACGAGCCGTCTTTCCTTACCTCACGAATGACGCGCCCAAGGCCGTTGCCGTCGTTGGGGTCGTCCTTCTTGTCGAAGGCCACGCCGTAGTTGCCGAGAGCCCATAGCTGACCGCTCTTGCTAACATACCAGCCGACACGCTGGTGCATGATGGCAATGAGGTCGTGCGCTTTCTCAGGGCGGTTGGGTTTCTGGAAGCCTTCAGGCACCTGCACCTCGGGGAATAGTATCTGTGGGTCGCTCCAGTTGTAGCCGTCCTTTGAGGTCTGATAGAGTGTGTGCGAGGGGGGCACGTGCTCATCCTTCGGGTCGCAGAGGTAGTGGACGTAGAACTGGTCGTTCCAGTAGGCCATCATCGGCTGGTGGTTGTAGGTCCAGCCGTTGCCGTTGGACTCGCTGGGATGTTCGCGGTTGGCACGCAATATCTGGATGTTGTGCACACCGACAACTGGCGAAAGACCACCGTCGTGTCGGTTGGGATTGCTGAGCGTCTTGCCGGTGTAGTGAATCTTCTTGGCATTCGTCTGGGCCGACAGTTGCAGTACGGCTGTCAGCAGGAGGAGAAAAGCGCAGAGACGTTTCATGTTATTACCTTATTTTTATTTATATTAAGACGAAAAGCTTGTCGGTTTGTAACTAAATGGCTACCTTTGCGGCCTGAAACTTAATATGAACACGAATATGAAGAAACTAATGATTGCAGCCCTGCTGTTTACGTCACTGGCAGCAGATGCACAGAACGTGATGAAGAAAGAGGCTGACGGTACATACGTTGTGAACTCCACGACATTAGCGCAGGACGTGGAGGGCTATGCCGGCACGACCCCTGTCGAAGTATACATCAAAAAGAATAAGATTGTCAAGGTTGAGGCTCTCAAGAGCCAGGAGACACCGAAGTACAATGCTAAGGTGAAGAAGCAGATGCTGCCCAAGTATGAGGGTATGAATGTAAAGAGTGGTAAGGTGCAGGATGTTGATGCTGTTACAGGTGCTACCTTTACGTCAAAGGCCATGCATGAGAACGTCTGCCGCGCCGTCGATTATTACCATAAGAACAAATAAGGAAGATCTTATTCGTAAAGCAATATCAACCCCGCCAGAGCACAATACACAATCATTCTGATGGGGTTGATTTTTATGACCTTGACACCGTAGAAGGCTGTGGCAAAGAGCAGGCAGCTGATGAAGAACTGCCAGGGATTTTCCGTAGGCGTGCTAAAGTTTTCGCGGGTACATAACAATAAGGTGGCTGCAGCAAGCAATCCTACCACAGCAGGACGCAGACCTTGAAAGACGCTCGTCACTGAACGGGTGTGCATATACCGCATAAACATCTTGCTGATAAGTATCATCAGTATCAGCGAAGGCAGCACCAGGGCAAACGTAGCGGTAGCGGAGCCTAATACGGACATGGGCAAGGAATAGCCAGCATTCTTGACAGCGGTATAACCGCAATAGGTAGCGCTGTTGATACCAATGGGACCTGGCGTCATCTGCGAGATGGCAACAATGTCGGTAAACTCTGACGACGACAGCCAATGCCAATGTTCAACGGTCTCGTTCTGAATCAGCGACAGCATACCATACCCACCACCAAAGCCAAACAGGCCTATCTCAAAGAATGTAACGAATAACCAAAAGAATATCATAGCGTTCAAGTCCGATTAAGTCCGTTGTTGTCCGTTGCAAAATACTTCCCATAAAGATACCCTCCGATGCCTGCCAAGATGATAATCCAGATGGGTGAAACGCCCATAAGCCATATCAAAAGGGAGGACACAATGGGAATCCAAATGGTCCATTTGTTCAGTTCTGCCCGCTTGGCCAGATTGAAGGTAGGCACAGCAATGAGGGCCACCACCGCAGGGCGGATGCCTCGGAACATGGCTGCTACTATGGGATTGTCCTTAAACTGGCTGAAGAACATTGCGATGGCCAGGATAATCAGAAACGAGGGTAGGGCGGTGCCTGCTGCTGTAGCAAATGCGCCTCGTTCTTTCTTCAACTTATATCCAATGAAGATGGCGATATTGATGGCGAAGACCCCAGGACAACTCTGGGCAATGGCTATTAGGTCGAGCATTTCGTCCTTGGTCACCCATTGCTTTTTGTTCACCACCTCTTCCTCTATCAAAGGTATCATGGCATATCCACCGCCAAGGGTGAATATGCCGATCTTGAAGAAGGTCTTAAACGATTCCCAGTATATGTTCAATTTAATCTTTAATGTTTAATCTTTAATGTTTAATCTTCTCCTCCACCCATTTACGGGCATTGACGAAAGCTTCAATCCATGGTGTCACCTCGTCGTTGCGACGGTCAGCGGGATACCAGGCGTTCTGCCAAGGGAATACGGCACGCTCCAGGTGAGGCATCATGCAGAGATGACGACCATCGGCAGAGCAGATACCAGCTACATTATAGTCAGAACCGTTAGGATTGGCGGGATAGCCAGCGTAGTTGTATTTGGCAATCACGTTATACGTGCTCTCTGCTTCTGGCAGAGAGAATTTACCTTCTCCGTGAGCTACCCACAGACCCAGCTTGTTGCCGCTCAGCGAGCCAAACATCACACTGTTATTCTGGGGGATTGCTAGCGAAATAAACTCGCTCTCGAATTTGTGAGAATCGTTATGTAGCATCCGAGGACGTTTATTATTTATTATTTGTTCTTTGTTATTTAGAGGCGTAGCCTCGCAAAGTCCCAGTTCCACCATCAACTGGCATCCGTTACAGATACCTAATGACAGCGTGTCTTCGCGGGCATAGAACTTATCCAGCGCCTCCTTAGCCTTGGGGTTGAAGAGGAAAGCACCAGCCCAACCCTTGGCCGAACCGAGTACGTCGGAGTTAGAGAAACCACCACAGAAGACAATCATGTTGATGTCCTCGAGGGTCTCACGACCAGAAATCAGGTCGGTCATCATCACATCCTTTACGTCAAAGCCAGCAAGATACAGGCAGTAAGCCATTTCGCGCTCACCGTTGGTTCCCTTCTCACGGATGATAGCAGCCTTTACGCCAGATGCCTCGCGACGATCGGCTGAAATGCCATACTGAGCAAGCGTGCCCTTGAAGTCTTTGTTGAACTTCATCTCGATGGGCTGCTTCTTATAGTTTTCGAAGCGCTCCTTAGCCTTGCCGTTGAAGCTCTGCTTACGGTCGAGGAGGTAGCTGGTCTTGTACCAAACGTCGCGGAGGGCGTCAATATCGAAGGTCTTCTCCACGTCGCCAGCCTTCACCACGATGGTGCGGGCGTCCTCAACGGGATAACCAATCTTAGCGAAGCCAACGCCTACGTCTTCCATAAACTCCTTGAACTCCTGCTTGTGCTCGTCGCTGACTTCGATGACTACACCTGGATTCTCAGCGAAGAGCGTCTTCACGATATCACCTTCCTTGCAGATGTCGTGCAGGTTGATATGCATACCACCCTTCGTATTGGCGAAGCACATCTCTAAGAGGGTGGTGATGAGACCACCAGCAGAGATGTCGTGACCTGCCATGATCCAACCCTTCTCAATAAGCTGTTGGATGGCCATGAAGGCGTCGCAGAAATATTCTGGGTTCTTAGCAGTAGGTACGTCGTCGCCTACCTTACCCAGACTCTGGGCAAAGGCAGAACCACCTAAGCGCTGCTCGTCGAAACTGAAGTCAATATGATAGATGGATGCGTTCTTATCGTTCACCAAGACAGGCGATACAACCTTCTTGATGTCAGAGACCTCGCCACCAGCACTAACAATCACGGTTCCTGGAGAGATAATCTTCTCGCCATTCGGATACTGCTGACTCAAAGAAAGTGAATCTTTACCTGTGGGTACGTTGATGTGCAGGTCGCAGCAGAAGTCGCTCAGCGCCTTCACACCAGCATACAAACGGGCATCCTCACCCTCCTGAGAGCGGCAAGGCCACATCCAGTTAGCGCTCAACGAAAGCGAATCCATTCCCTCAGCCAATGGTGCCCAAACGATATTTGTCAGCGCCTCAGCAACAGAGAGCACTGATCCTGCAGCAGGATTGGCCAGACCTGCCTGAGGAGCGTGTCCAAGGGCAGTAGCGATACCCTTCTTTCCACGATAGTCGAGGGCTACAACACCACAGTCGCTCAGAGGCAACTGAATCTCACCTTGGCACTGCTGACGGGCAATCTTACCTGTTACAGAGCGGTCAACCTTGTTCGTCAACCAGTCCTTACAGGCCACGGCTTCCAACTGGAGCACGCGATCCAGATATTCGTCAATCTTATCCTGACTGTAGGTCACGTCAGCATAGTGGCGCTCTACAGTATTATCTTTCATGATGGTTTTGGGTGAATGACCAAACATCTGGGCAACATCCAGATCGAATGGCTTCACACCATCGCCCTGCTTGAACGAGAAGTGGGCATCGCCAGTGGTCTCACCAACCACATACAGCGGAGCACGCTCGCGCTCAGCAATCTTGCGTACATGTTCGATATGCTTCTCGTCGATGAGTAAGCCCATACGCTCCTGACTCTCGTTGGCAATGATCTCCTTACTTGAAAGGGTCTTATCGCCAATAGGCAGTTTGGTCATATCAATCTCACC
>CACXAG010000168.1 GCA_902765585.1 uncultured Prevotellaceae bacterium | reverse complement strand
TGCCATGGCCATGATGGACGATATCCTGCTGAAGCGCCAGAAGCTGAACGGTAACATCTTCTTCGAGGTGACGCCTATTGAAAACCTCGTTTGGCATGCTGAATTGGGCTTTGACTTGGGTTGGAACAAGGGTGAGACCTACGAGCCCATGGTGGACCTCGGCACATGGAAGCGAGCCAGCAACGAGAGCCGCATGCAGAAGAACAGCAGCACCTTCTGGCAGCTGAAGAACTACATCACCTATAGCCGCACCTTCGGCAAGCACTCGGCAACGGCCATGGTCGGACAGGAGTGCTGGGAGTCGAAGTACAACTTCACATCGGTCTATAATACCGGCCTGCCCTCCGACGCCGTCCACAACCCCGCCTTAGGCTCCGGCACGCCGCAGATTGGCGCCGGCTTCGGCAGCAGCTCCATGGCGTCGTTCTTCACCCGCTGGACCTACAGCTACGACAGCCGCTACAATGCCACCTACACCTACCGTTACGATGGTAGCTCGAACTTTGGTCCCAACAAGCGCTGGGCAGGCTTCCACTCTTTCGCTGGCAGCTGGCGCTTCTCCAACGAGAAGTTCATTGAGAGCTGGGCTGGCAACTTCCTGAGCAATGGTAAGCTGCGCGTAGGCTGGGGACAGACTGGTAACTCCAGCATCGGTGGTTACAAGTGGGGTTCTCCGCTGTCAACGATGGAGACGGCACTGGGTACCAGCTACCGTCCTGCTCAGATTGCCAACAAGGACATCCAGTGGGAGAGCCAGGAACAGTGGAACGTGGGTCTCGACCTGGGATTCCTGAACGACCGCATCAACCTGACCATCGACTGGTATAACAAGGAGTCGAAGGACATGCTGATGCAGCTGCAGTTGCCCTCATACATGGGAACCAGCGGTAACGGCTCTTCTGCCCTGGCTGCACCTTACGGCAACTACGGTCAGATTCGCAATACCGGTATCGAAATTTCGCTCAACACCCACCCGTTGGTAGGCAAGTTCGAGTGGGATTCGGAATTCCAGATTTCATTCAACAAGAACAAGCTCGTGAGCCTCTCCGACGGTTCCAGCAACGCCCAGCTCATTGGCTATGGCCAGTGGACGGACGTGGTGAGCCTGACACAGGTGGGCGAGTCGCTCTTCAGCTTCTACGGCTACGTGACGGACGGCGTCTACACCTCCTTAGAGGACATCGAGACGTCGCCGAAGCCTGCTGCCTACCCCACCAACGGCGTGTTTGCCAAAAACTCCACCGTCTATGTGGGCGACATCAAGTACAAGGACCTGAACGGTGACGGCATCATCGACGAGAACGACCGTACCAACATCGGCTCGCCACTGCCTAAGTACACCTTCGGTTTCAACAACACCTTCCGCTACAAGGGCTTCGACCTGAACATCTTCATCAATGGCTCCTACGGCAACAAGGTGGGTAACTACCTGAAGATGAAGCTGACGCACATGAACTCGACTTGGACCAACCAGCTGAAGGACGTGGCGGCACGTGCCATCCTGACACCCATCGACGCCACGAAGGACTATTCGGCTGGTGTGGACCGTGGCGACGGACAGCTCATCTACAACTGGTACGACGACATCAACAACGTACAGCTGAAGAACCCCAACACCTCCATGCCGCGTGCCACCATCAACGACCCGAACGACAACGACCGATGGAGCGACCGCTACATAGAGGACGGCAGCTACATCCGACTGAAGAACATAGCACTGGGCTACAACGTGCCCAAGAACCTGATTCGCAAGTGGGGCCTGGAGAGCCTGCGCATCTCGTGCAACATCCAGAATCTGCTGACCATCACCAAGTATGATGGCTACGATCCTGAAATCGGTGCCTCTACACAGAGCCCCAACGTGATGGGTCTCGATAACGCCCGTTATCCCTCACCTACCACCTACTCGTTTGGTCTTAACGTATCATTCTAATGCGGGCTTCGCCCTAAATAAAAAATAAGAAATAAAAAATAAGAAATAAAAAATGAAAAGTATGAGTAACCAGAGATATGGAAGACAACCGAGAGGTTTATTCATCATTATTTGTTCTTTATTATTTAGCGTAGCGCTGACGTCATGCGACGACTTCCTCGACAGGCCGACGGAGGACAGCTACAACACGGACAACTTCTACCAGACCACCGACCAGTGCCTGAGCAGTGTCAACTACCTGTACAACTCGCCCTGGTACGACTTCCAGCGTGGTTTCATCAAGGTGGGTGAGGTGCTCTCCGGCAACTACTACTGGGGTTCGTCGCCCTACCTGAACTTCTCGGTGAACGGTTCCGACCAGGACTTGGTCAACATGTCCTACTCGCTGTGGGCGGTCATTGGCCACGCCACCACCCTGTATAACACGCTGGCTGCCACGAGTGTTGCCAACAAGAACCAGTGTCTGGGCGAATGTCTGACCTGGAAGGCTATGGCTTACTTCTTCCTCGTCCGCTCCTTTGGCGACGTGCCCATCATCCACAACAACTCCAGCCTGCTGGCCTCTGGCGACTACAACAGTCTGCCGAAGGTGAAGCGCTCCGACGTCTACGAGTACATCATCATGACGCTGGAACAGGCCATGGAAGACCTGAAAGGCGTGAAGGCTCCCACTGCCGGACGCATAGACTACTACTCGGCAGAGGCGCTGCTGGCCAAGGTGTATCTGACCAGAGCGGGCGTGTCGGGCGCTATCAGCAGTAGCGACCTGGCGAAGGCTGCCGAGCTGGCCAAGGACGTCATAGACAACTCCGGACGCTCGCTGTTGGAGAACTACGGCGACGTATGGAAGCTGACTTCCAACATGGCTTCAGAGAGCCTCATTGCCTGGCGATGGACGGTGGGTTCGCAGTGGACCAGCCAGAACACCCTGCAGAGCGACCTCGCCATGGAGGGCATGGACGAGTTTGGTGACGACTGGGGCGGCTGGAACGGTCTCTCCGTGGACATGCAGGAGGCCTTTGGCATCAAGCTGCTGGAGAACCAGCCTGACGCATGGATCAACCACATCGACACGCGTCTGAAGGCTACGATGATGCTGCCGGGATTCTCGTGGGACTACCTGTGGCGCGACCACGGTGGACTGGACTTCCTGCGCTTCCTCTATGACGAAGAGTATAATGCTGCCGCTACGGGTACGCTGCAGACGCCGACGGGTGCCAACTGCGTGAAGCACCTCTATGGTAACACGGCCGACCACGTGGCCGACCTGAACATTGCTCCCGCCCGTATGGCGTATGCACTGGCTACCCACATCCTGCGACTGTCGGACGTCTACCTCATCTATGCCGAGGCTAAGTTGGGGGCTGGTCGTTCCACGTCGTCGGATCCGGACGTCATCGACGCCTTCTATGCCGTCCGCCATCGTGCCATACCCAGCAGCACACGTCCCACCAGCGTCTCTTGGGACGACATCTGGAAGGAGCGCCGACTGGAGTTCGCCATGGAGGGCGACCGCTGGTACGACTATGTGCGCGTCAGCTACTACGACTCCAAGTTCTGCGTCGACGAGCTGACGGCCCAGAAGCGCAATCCCTACTGGGGCCTGAACGACCTCTACAAGGAGTACTATACCACTGGCAACTGGAACGTAGACCCCTCGAAGCAGGGCTACGACAACAGCACGGCTGCGCCGAACGTGAACGTGCTGCTGCGCCTGGACTCGGAAATCAACAAGAGCTACTTCGCACTGCCTATGTCGGCTGAGGACGTGCTCTACAATCCTAACCTGGGTTCTAACGTTGAGGGTATCCACGTCAATGTGCGCGAAGAATATAGTTACTAATCACCAAAAGAATCTGTTATTATGAACAAGATAAAGATATATACAAAAGGTTTGCTCTTTGCCTCTTTGGCCGTGGCAGGTCTCACCCTGTCATCCTGCAAGGACCAGCCAGACAAATATGAAGTGGCCGACGGAAAACCCACGGTCAACTATGTACGCTGCCTGTCGTCAGAGGTACATAACAACAACGATGCTGCCGACATGCACTACACCAACGGCGAACTGGTGCTGGAGGCGTCGCCGCAGAGCACGCTGGCACTCATCGGTGAGAACCTGCGCAGCGTCTACGAGCTGTACTTCAACGACCGCAAGGCCATCCTCAACACCAGCTACATCACTGACAACACGCTCATCGTCGACGTGCCCAAGGATGTGCCCATCATGGTGACGGACAAGATCTACATGATTACCCAGTCGAAGGACACAGTGACCTACGACTTCCATGTGGTCATCCCCTCGCCCGTGGTCACCGCCATGTCGTGTGAGTATGCCAAGCCGGGCGACCGCGTGAAAATCACCGGTAGCTACATGGTGAACGACGCTGGTGTTCCCCTGGAGGTTTACTTCCGCAATGCTCAGGACCAGGAAATCCCTGCCACCATCAACAGCATCAGCGACGACTTCACCTCCATCGAGGTCACCGTTCCTGACGATGCTGCCGAAGGTCCACTGACCGTTACCTCCATCTACGGTACTACCTACTCGTCGTTCTACTATAAGGACACCCGTGGCATGCTGTTCGACTTCGACAACGGTCGTACCCAGCAGGGCTGGCACGCTCGTACCATCACCTCCAGCGAGAAGAGCCTCTCGGGCAAATACCTCGTACTGGGTGAAGGTGCCACAATGAGCGAAGACGGTGCCTGGGATGACGGCAACAACTCGTTCGAGTACTGGTGCGGCGACTGGAACACGCCTGAGAGCTATCCCGACCCAGAGGGCATCCGCCTGTTCGACGTCGTGGACTTCTCGAAGCCCGAGAACTTGAACCTGAAGTTCGAGATGCGCATCCCGTCTACCAACGCCTGGGCGGCAGGCGCCATGCAGATTATCTTTGCTCCGACCAGCGCCGTGACGCTCAGCGGCAACAGCCCCGACATCTACGGCAACGAGGTGGCCGGTGCCAACAACACTTTCTTCCGCACCAAGGCTGAGGGTGGACTGGACATCCCCCGTGCCCTCTACCGTCCCTGGACGGCTACTGGCTCGTTCGACACCAACGACGAGTGGATAACGGTGACCATCCCCATCGCCTCCAGCTTCGTCTATAACTTCGACGGTTCTGGCCTGACATTCAATCTGCAGAAGGAAGACTTCGCCAGCCTCACCATCTTCATCGTGGGTGGCGGCGTCAATGGCACAGAGTGTAATCCCTACATCATGATTGATAACATCCGTGCGGTTCCCAACAAGTAAAT
>CACXAG010000167.1 GCA_902765585.1 uncultured Prevotellaceae bacterium | reverse complement strand
TGGCGGCTTCGCCTCCTGGTTTGGTCCCGACCCGTGGGGACTTCTCGGCGTGGTCATCCTGACATCATTAGGCACCATGGGTCTACCGCAGATGGTGGGTAAGTTCTACTCCATCACCGACGAGAGCGCCATCAAGCGCGGCACCGTCATCTCAACCATCTTCGCCTTCATCGTGGCTGGTGGTTGTTACTTCCTTGGAGGTTTCGGACGTCTCTACGATCCCGTCATCAATCCTGCAACAGGTAAGATTGCCTTCGACTCTATCGTTCCTGCTATGCTTGTTACCTTGCCCGACGTGCTGATAGCCCTCGTGGTGCTGCTCGTGCTGAGTGCCTCTATGTCGACACTGGATGACCCTCGACCTCATCTATCGCGACAAGAAGTCGCTGCCCGGTGAGGTAGAGGAAGGAACTATCGACGACGTCGTGGCCGAGAAGGTGGAGCGCCGTAAGGTCGTGGTGATGCGCGTACTCATCGTGTTCTTCATCGTCATCTCGCTGATGATAGCCCTCAACCCGCCGACGTTCATCGCCCAGCTCATGGGCATTTCTTGGGGCGCACTGGCAGGTGCCTTCCTCGCTCCCTTCATGCTCGGTCTCTACTGGCGTGGCGTCACCACCGCCAGCGTATGGGCCTGCTTCATCTGGGGTGTTGGTCTGACCGTCATCAACATGCTGTTAGGCAACCCCATCAACCCCATTAACTGTGGTGCCATCGCTATGGTTGGCGGTTTCCCCATCGTCTGGCTCGTCAGCCTGTTCTCTCCGAAGATGAACTCAGACCGTGTGGACACCATCTTCCAGTGCTACAAGTGAAAATTGAAGAATTGAATTGTCAAATTGTAAATTGTAATATTGTAAATTACCAAGATGATTTGGAATCCGAATAAAGAATGCATGAGTCGCGACGAGATGAGCGCGCTCCAGAGCAAAAGACTTCGCAGGATAGTTGCGTACGTTTATCACCATGTACCGTTCTATCGTAACAAGATGCAGGAACTGGACATTCGTCCGGATGATATTCAGACTATTGAGGATATCAAGAAACTGCCTTTCACTACAAAGAAGGACCTGCGCGACAACTATCCCTTCGGCTTGCAAGCTGCTCCTCAGAGTGAAATCATCCGTGTACACGCTTCAAGTGGTACGACGGGTAATCCCACCATCGTAGGCTATACTCGTAGGGATATCGGTGTGTGGAGCGAATGTATGGCTCGCTGTCTGACTTCGTTTGGCGTTACCCGCGACGATATTTTTTCTGTGGCTTACGGCTATGGCTTGTTCACTGGCGGACTGGGAGCCCACTATGGTGTTGAGCATCTGGGTGCCTCTGTCATTCCTGCAGGAACAGGTAATACGGAGAAACACCTGAAACTGATTCGCGACCTGGGCATTACGGGCATTGCCTGTACACCGTCATACGCCCTCTATCTGGCTGAGACAATGGAGAAACTGGGCATCACGAAGGAACAGATTAAGCTACGCATTGGTGCCTTTGGTGCCGAGCCTTGGACAGAGAAGATGCGTCAGGAGATTCAGGAACGACTGGGTCTGAAGGGTTACAACATCTATGGTCTCTCTGAGGTCATGGGTCCCTCCGTCAGCTATGAGTGCCAGATGCAAAATGGTTCACACATCAACGAGGACCACTTCTATCCTGAAATCATCAATCCTACGACGCTGGAATCCCTGCCTAACGGTCAGACAGGCGAACTTGTATTCACCACACTGACCAAAGAAGGTATGCCCGTATTGCGCTATCGTACTCGAGACCTGTGTCACCTTATCGACGGTCCTTGCGACTGTGGACGTACGAATGTCCGCATGGGACGTATCGAAGGCCGTAGTGACGATATGCTCATCATTCGAGGCATCAACGTATTCCCGTCTCAGGTTGAAAGTGTCGTGCTGTCTATGCCCGAATTTGCTCCACGCTATATGCTCGTTGTCGACCGCGTCAAGAATCTCGACACGTTGCTCGTACAAGTGGAACTGCGTCAAGAGTACTTCACAGGCACCTTTGATACGCCCGCTGCCGTTGACGCCCTGGAGAAGAAGTTGTCGAACAAACTGAAGAGCGTACTCAGCATTGTAGCCAAGGTACAGCTGAAGGCTCCTGGCACCATCGAGCGCAGTCAGGGCAAGAGCGCTCACGTCATCGATAATCGTAAACTATAATTACATAATTATGGAACAATCTAATTTCTTTAATCCTGAGTTCGAAACGATGTCGCGCGAGCAGATTGAGGCACTCCAGCTGGAGCGTCTGCAGAAAACCGTGCGCCATTGCATGAACTCGCCCTTCTACAAAAAACGCTTTGAGGAGATTGGGCTCAAACCCGAGGACATCAAGAGCCTTGCCGACTTGCGCAAGATTCCCTTCACCACGAAGCAGGACTTGCGCGACACCTATCCTTTCGGAATGGCCAGTGTACCCCTCAAACAGTGTGTTCGTCTGCACTCCAGTTCAGGAACCACAGGTAACCCCACCGTCATTCTGCACACGCAGAAAGACCTTGACGAGTGGGCCAATCAGGTGGCTCGTAACCTCTGGATGGTAGGTTTGCGTCCTGACGACGTCTTCCAGAACTCATCAGGTTATGGTATGTTTACTGGCGGACTTGGTTTCCAGTATGGTGCCGAGAAACTGGGAATGCTCACCATTCCTGCTGCTGCTGGTAACTCACTGCGTCAGATTAAGTTCATCAAGGACTTCGGCACAACAGCCATCCACGCTATTCCCTCTTACGTTACCCGTCTCTACGAGGTGATGAAACAAGAGGGTGTCGACCCCCGTCGCGATACCAAGCTGAAGGTGCTGGCCATCGGTGCCGAGCCTCACTCTGAGGAGCAGCGCAAGCGTATTGAGGAGATGATGGGCGTGAAGGCCTACAACTCATTCGGTATGTCGGAGATGTGCGGTCCTGGTGTTGGATTCGAGTGTAAGGAGCAGAATGGTCTGCACTTCTGGGAGGACTACTACATCGTCGAGATAGTAGATCCAGAGACACTGGAGCCCGTGCCTGACGGTGAGATTGGCGAATTGGTGCTTACGACCTTGTGTCGTGAGGCGATGCCGCTGCTGCGCTACCGTACACGTGACCTGACACGAGTGCTGGGCCGTAGCTGTCCTTGTGGCCGCAACCATATCCGCCTCGACCGTATGCGCGGCCGTAGCGACGACATGATTGTGCTTCGCGGCGTCAACATCTTCCCCATCCAGATTGAGAAAATCCTGATGAAGTTCCCCGAAGTGGGCACCAACTACCTCATCACGCTGACCACTGAAGACAACAACGACCAGATGACCGTCGAGGTTGAGGTCAACGAGGGTACCGACGACTACACGAAGCTGCAGACTCTCGCAGGCGAACTGCGTCACCAGATTGGCGACGAAATCCTGCTGAAGCCCCGCATCCGCCTCGTCTCCAAGGGCACACTGCCCGTCAGTGAGGGCAAGGCCGTCCGCGTCGTCGACAAGCGCAAGGTCTACCAATAAAAAGTTGAAAAGGTAAAAAAGTAAAAAGGTAAAAAAGTAAAAACTATGACAATCCATCAGTTATCTATTTTCATCGAGAACCGTTCCGGCACGCTCATCAAGGTGCTGAAGATTCTCAAGGAGGCAAACATCCAGATTGTAGCCTCAACCATCGCCGACACGGCAGAGTACGGCATCTACCGTCTCATCTGTTCTGAACCCCTCCACGCCTACGAAGTGCTGAAGGAAGGCGGCGTCGCCGTTGCCCTCTCCAACGTTTTCGCCTTGGAACTGGACGACGAGCCCGGCCGCGCAGCCGACGCCGTTGAGACATTCTCGAAGACAGGCATCTCGATTGCCTACATGTACACCTTCCTGCTGAACGGCAAGGGCATCATGGTATTCCGCACCGAGAATGCCGAAGAAGCCGAAAAGGTCATCATCGACAACAAGCTCCGCTACATCGAAGAGCCTGACCTGTCGAAGTTGGTATAGTCATTGTAAAATCAACGGCGATTCTTTTGAGTACGCGAAATCACGGGGTCGGAGAAGGTCATCATTTCTCCGACCCCGTTTCTAATTTCTCTTGGAGTATTTGAAATTACTTTTGGAGTAATTGAAATTACTCTTGGACTATCTGAAAATAATCCAAGAAAGTTTGAATGGTGATTTGTCAGATGAAAAAAAAGAAAAAACGTGCTGATATTTGGTGGGCTCGTTTTTTCTTCGTAACTTTGCACGCTGAAAGAACGCAATTTATCAAGGGGTGCTCACGAGTGTGGGCTGAGATGATACCCTCGGAACCTGATACGGATAATGCCGACGCAGGGATGATGAGTAACACAGAACAACCCCTTATTTTATGTATTAACAAATAAATAAGGTAAAAAGACAATGAAAAAGTTTTTAGTGTTGGCCGCATTTATAGCAACGGTTGCAGCGAATGCACAAAACACAAAGGCACTGTATGACTCGACACAGGTAGAGCAGTTGCAAGAAGTAGTGGTGAAGGGCGTGCGGGCGCAGAAGAATGCACCGTTTGCCATCAGCAACATCAAGAAGGCAGAATTGGGCGAGTTTTCGAAGACGGGACAGGAATTGCCCATCCTGTTCTCACAAACGCCAGGTGTGATGGCGTGGGGCGAGAGCGGACTGGGTATCGGAACAACCCACATGCGCATTCGCGGTGCAGGCGACTCACGTATCAACATCACGCTGGATGGCGTACCCTTGAACTCACCCGAAGACCAATGCGTCTTCTGGGCCAACATGAATTCCTATGCATCGCTGCTGGGTTCCGCACAGATACAGCGTGGTGTCGGTTCGTCAACCAATGGTGACGGAGCTTTCGGCGGTACCGTAGCACTGGCCAGCGCCACACCTTCACAAACGCCCACACTGGAGCTGTCGGCATCGTACGGTTCGCTGAACACTTACAACATAGGCGGTAAGTTTTCCACAGGACTGCTGTGGAAGCACCTCATCCTTGACGGTGCCTACCACACCACAGGCACCGACGGCTATCTGCACGGCACCAGCGCCCGCAGCGGTTCGTACTACGGCGGTCTGACCTTTCTCGCGTCAGACAAACTGGTTGTACGATACAAGAACATCGGCAATTTCGAGCGCACGGGTCAGGCATGGAACGGTGTGACGGCCGGTAACAACGACTACAGTCTGATGGACGGCTGCTATGACGATGGTTCGTGGACTTACTCCACTGCAACGGGCATCAAGGACTACGACGACCTGCGCAATGTCGGTCTGGGCAAGTACAACTCGCTCTACGAACGTCTGGTTACTGACGAGAATGGTCTCTTCGTTCAAAACCCTGACGGCAGTTACCAGACGGAACGCTATCAGTTTGCCGACGGTACCTTGTGGGACAAGACTACCGACAACTTCTGGCAGAACCATAACATTCTGTCGATGGCTTGGGACATCAACGAGCATTGGTCGACGAACAAACTGGCGAAATACGGGCTGGAGAACTTCACCGACAGCAACGGCAAGAAGTACAAGAAGATGGACTTTGTCCGTAAGAAGGGACTGGAACAGCACACCTACGGCCTCGTGTGGAATGCCAACTACAAGGACGACAGTTGGGACGTCATCGGTGGACTGTCCATGCAAAACTACGACGGCTACCACTTCGGATACCTGACATACATTGAGAACAGCGAACTGAGTAACTTGCTCCTGCAGGACGGCAGATACCAGTACTACGACTCGCCAGCCCACAAGCAGGATGGCAACATTTTCCTGAAGGCGGCCTACCATATTAATAAGGAGTGGACGGTCTTTGCTGACGTGCAGTACCGCCACGTCAGTTTCCAGACCAATGGTTATAACGACAAGTACTATACCGACGACAATGGCGTCATCCACAAGCACCTGCTCGACATCGACAAGCACTACCACTTCTTCAATCCCAAGGCTGGTTTCTCGTGGCATAGTGGT
>CACXAG010000166.1 GCA_902765585.1 uncultured Prevotellaceae bacterium | reverse complement strand
GGTGGAGAGTCGCGACCCGATGAAGACTATCCACTTCACAACGTGGGATCAGTTGCTGCAGGACTTCAAGGGCATCGACTGGGTGGCCTATCGCGACGCGCTGAATGCACCCAAGGACATTGACACGCTGAATGTTGAACAGCTGGAGCCGCTGCACGAGGTGGAGAAGGTGCTGGCAGAGACCAGTGTCGATGACCTGAAGGCCTATATGGAGTTGAAGGCTGTTTACTCCTACTGCGACTACCTGAACGATGCTTTTGAAGACCGTTTGTTTGAGTACAGAAAGGCTGTCAGCGGCATACAGGAGCAGAAGCCCCGCTGGAAGCGTGCCGTCGCTGAAATCGACGACAACCTGTCTGAGACCATCGGTAAGCTCTATGTGGCAGAATATTTCCCCGAGTCGAGCAAGCAGCGTGTCTATCGCATGGTGAAAGACCTGCAGCAAGCCTTCGAGGATCGTCTGAAGGATAACACCTGGATGAGCGACTCCACCAAGGCCAAGGCTCTGGAGAAGCTGCATGCCATGTATATCAACGTTGGCTATCCCGATGAGTGGGAGGATATGGAGAAATTCATCGACATCCGCGAGGACCAGAACCTCGTAGAGAACTCAAGCCCTTCAACAAGAAGTTGATGCCAATGCCGCCACAGATGGTGAATGCCTGCTATGTGCCCAATTTCAACAGCATCAACTTCCCCGCTGCCATCCTACAGCCCCCGTTCTTCGATCCCGAGGCCGACTATGCCTGCAACTACGGTGCCGTTGGAACCGTCATCGGCCATGAGATGAGTCACGGCTTCGACGATGAGGGTTGTCAGTTCGACAAGGACGGTAATCTGGTGAACTGGTGGGGAGCTGAAGACAAGGCAAAATACGATGAGCGTACCAAGGTACTCGCCGAATGGTTCTCTGAGCAGGAGGCGCTGCCCGGTCTGAAGGTGAACGGAGAGAAGACGCTTGGTGAGAACATCGGCGACAACGGCGGTATTCAGGTGGCCTACCGTGCCTTTGAGAACCGCTTGAAGCAGGAGCCTCTGAAAACTCTCGACGGTTTCACCCCTGCCCAGCGCTTCTATCTGGCATACGCCCGTGTCTGGGCGAGCAATGTCACGCCCGAGTTCCTTGCCCGAATCGTGAACAGCGATGTCCACTCACCCAACATCTTCCGTGTGAATGCCGCCCTGCCGATGATCGACAGTTGGTATGATGCCTTTAACATCCAGCCTACCGATAAGATGTTTATTCCCAAGGACAAAAGGGCATTAGTGTGGTAACGAGCGGCAGACCGTATCACCAAATGTGATTAACAAATAAATATCGTCATTATGAGAAATTTGAAAATGTGGATTCTTGCCGCCATCCTGATTTGCGGCACAAGTGTATTCATGGCGTGCTCGTCGAACGACGACAATGCAAGTAAGGACGAAAAGACCACAGCCGACCTTGTAGTCTATGGTAAGATCTTCACTTCCGAAGCAAATCAGGTGGTAGAAGCTTTTGCCGTGAAGGATGGCAAGTACATCTATGTAGGTGACAAGGCAGGCGCCGAAGCCTATATTGAGGCAGGCAAGACCGAGGTCGTTGACCATACCGGCAAGGGTCTTGTGATGCCCGGTTGCGGCAATGGTCACGCCCATTATTCGTCCGGTTTTGCCATCCAGACCGTCGGAACGTTGGTTAGCAAGGAAGATGACGTGAACAAGTTCCTGACCGTAATCGTTCCCGCTGCTGTTAAGAAGGCGAAGGAAAATGGAGCTAAGGCTATATTTGGCTTCGGCTGGGAATACATGAATTTCCAGAACAACATGCCTACCCGCCAGCAGTTGGATGCCATCTGCAGCGACATACCTATTTACTTTGCCGACGAGGAGGCCCACAAGGGACTGGCCAACACCATTGCGCTGGTCAATGCCGGCATTATGAAGGCCGACGGTACGGTGCTCAAGAAGGAACATGATATACGCGGAGGCGAGATTGTGATGGGGGCCGACGGCACGCCTTCCGGTTTCCTCAAGGAGCAGGCCGGCACTTATACACGTTCCTTCTTAGACAACGACAACCTCTTCTCCGTTGACATCGCCAAGGCAAACATGTCTAAAATACAGGAGTTCTTGTTGTCAGAGGGCTACACGATGTATATCGATGGCTGGTCGACCTATTTCTATAACACCAACTTCTACCAGGCTGCCCAGCAGATGGACAAGGCCGGTGACATGAAATTCGTATTAGGTCTGACTTATGAAATCGAGAGTTGGATGAATGTGGATAATGCCTTGGCCAAGGCTAAAGATGCTCAGAAGTATGCAACTACGCATGTCAAGACCAATTGGCTCAAGCTCTTCATGGACGGCACAGTCGAAGGCGGAACCGGATTTGTGGATCCCATCTATCCTGACGGTCACCAAGGTATCGCCAACTGGGAGGAACAGGAGTTCACAGACCTGACGCGCAAGGCTAACGAGAAAGGCCTGACCATGCACGTACATGCTATGGGCAACAAGGCCATCAACCGTGCTGTCAATGCCTTCGTCAATGGCGGCAAGGACGAGATGCGCAACACGTTGGTACACGTGTTTGGCGTCTTACCGGCGGACTATAAGCGCATGGCAGACCATAACATCTATGTCACAGCAGGCCTGCTTTGGCATCATTACACCAACGAGGTGCAAGAGGCACTTTGGGGTGGCAGCGTCCCTGTAGGCATGGAGGACAAGGCTTATCCGATGAAATCCTATTTCGACCATGGCGTCATCGTGTCCTCACATTCAGATTTCCCAGCAACGTGCGGCAGCCCTGACGACCCATTCGGCATCATGGAGATTGCTGTGACAGGTACACTTTGGTCTGAGAATGCGAAACCTTGGTGGACAGAAGAACTCATCTCCCGCGAGCAGGCCATCACAGCTCTGACTATCAACATCGCCAAGCAGATGCTCATTGATAAGGAAAGAGGCAGCATCAGGACAGGCAAATATGCCGACTTCCTCCTTGTTGACAAGGACGTGCTGTCTTGCCCAGTGACGGAGATTCACGAGGCCAAGCCTGCTGCCACCTACTTCGAGGGAAAGAAGGTCTTCTCTCTGTAAGAACTAGTAACCATAAAAATCGAATGATGAAACAGACGATTATTCTAGGCAACATCATCACTATCGATGAGAAGCGGCCTTTTGCCAAGGCAGCATTAGTGAAGAACGGCGTGTTTGCCTATATCGGCAGCGCAGAAGAGGCGAAGAAGCTGGCCAGTGCCGATGCACAGGTGCTGGACTATGGTGACAACTTTATCTATCCGGGCTTTATGGAGTCCCACTGTCACGGCAGCTTTGCCGGAGAACGCGCCATCGGACAGGCGAACCTGATGGAGGGAGGAATGACTACCGACTATGCAAGGTATCGTAACATCATCAAGGCATTTATTGAGAAGAATCCGCAACGTGATTTCTACGTAGCTGCAGGATGGGTAGAGAACGAGGAATATGTTACCAAAGCCTATCTTGATGAGATCTGTTCCGACAAGCCGCTGTTCATGCAGACGGGCGGCGGACATTCCATGCTGCTCAACAGCAAGGCGATGGAATGGGCAGGCATTGATGCTGCCTACGCTAAGAAATGGGGCTACGACTTGGTACATGTAGATAAGGACGGTGAGCCTGACGGCTACATCTGTGAAGGTCCTTTGTTCGAAATAGTACCGAAGTTGCCTATTACGGTGAGAGATATCAAGGAATATCTGCTGGCCTGGCAGGAGATGGCCCTCAGCCGCGGTTTCACTGCCGTTGGTGACGCTGGTGCAGAAGTTATACATCGCGTTGCTCCCCAGGCCTACAGTGAACTGCAGCAGGAAGGCAAGCTGAAGCTGCGCACCTATGCATGGATGTATGTGACTGATAATGCCGACGCAAAGACAGAGATTGCCCGCATTGCTGCTCAGCGTGCTGAGATGAGTGGTGAGTATTTCCAGATCATCGGTCCCAAGGCGTTCCTCGACGGTGTGACTGAGGCACATACGGGTTGGCAGAATCAGGACTATCTGGATCAGCCTGGCTACCACGGCAATGAGCGTTTCAACGACCACGACAAGATGGTGGAGCTGATTGTTGAGGCCGACAAGGAGGGTATGTCCGTACACGTTCACTCCGAGGGCGGCGGTGCTACCCACTACATGCTGGGCTGTATCGAAGATGCCGAGAAGATTACCGGCAATCTGGACCAGCGCAACGTGCTGGCACACCTGCACTTCGTAACCGCTGAGGATTGCCGCCGCATGGGGGCAACGGGCTCCGTTCCTGCTGTTCCGCCACTGTGGACAGCTAAGGCTCCTGGTCTTTATGAACAGGAAGTGGCTTATATGGGTCAGAAGTTGGCTGATGAGGCCTATCCTATCAAGTCGTTCTATGACGCGGGTGCCAACGTGGTGTTCCACTCCGACTATCCCGTTTCACCGATGATGGATATCAAACTCAGCATCTATGCGGCCGAAAAGCGCGACTATCCGAAGGAATTGACTGGCGGCGCCACAGCCCCACGCAACCAGAAGGAAGCCATCACCCGCGAACAGTCGCTGCGCGCCATGACCATCAACGTGGCCCGACTGTTCCACCAGGAGCATCGTTTGGGCTCCATCGAGTTCGGCAAACTTGCCAATATGACCGTGTACGACTGCGATTTCCTGCATGCCGACATTGAGAAGGTTGCACAGGCCAATCTCATCGCCACCATCGTTGACGGCGAAGAGGTCTTCAAGTCATAAGCGCATCGCAGTTTATATGTTAACCGCCCGAATGCCGTTTGTTGGCTTTAGGGCGGTCTGAAATTCCAATGTGATACTTTCAAAATAAAAATATGCTCAGATTTAAGAAGAAGATCAAAATCGCAGACGTCGGCATCACAGCCATCGCAGGCATCTTGTCGGTATGCATGATGAACTATGCGGTTTATAAATTCGGACTGCAAGAGGCATGGCCAGAACTGGTCCTTAATGTGTTCTACGTGGCCTGCCTGACCATGATTGGGTTGTATTTTTTCAACCGTATGAGTCCCAATCAGTTCAACTACAGGTGCTCCATGTGTGTGGGTATGACGATCCTGCTTCGCGACATTCTCTTTCCGCCGCCGATGGCCATTTACTCCCTGCATGTGATTTGTCTCTTCCTCTCGGTCATGCTGCTCCTCATGCTGACATTCTTCTATGCCCGCAAGCAATGGAAATCCTACACCAAGCGCGACCTGTGGATGATCTTTTTGGTGGATGTGGTCATTGCCGCACTCTATAACTATGACATCTATTTTGAATCCACCGACGAATACACCGATTATTTGTTGATTGAAATGTGGATACGACCCACTATCACTTATGGTCTTGTGGCCTGTTTCGTAACTGAAATAAAGGACTGACAGAGGAATGGCTAAAATGATAAATGATTGTCAATTCTTCCTAATGCAGCCTTGTACTCTTCGTCGATGATATGCTGATAGGGAAGATTTATGAGTTCGCACAGCATGTGTTGGATTTCGTCTTGGCGAAGCATCTCTGCATAGTAGTCAGAAACAGATTACTAACTCTGCTCATGCTGCTGATTACGGCGGCGACGGACGCGTGGGCCACACCCAAGCAGAATCTGTCCCCATAACTGCTCCGTCCTTTTTTAATTTCCTTGTTTAATATTTTTGGCTCAGTCCGAAAAGCGCATGCTGCTGACATACCCACTATCTTTTAGCCAATAAATTCAAAAAGATGAGGCGATAATGCCACTAATTCCCCAAAATGTTGTACTTTTGCATTCAAAGACTGCGAGAACGGGCTGCGCCTCAGCAATTCGAGTGAACTCGATTGCATTCGGCTTGCACCGTCCTTGCATGCATTA
>CACXAG010000165.1 GCA_902765585.1 uncultured Prevotellaceae bacterium | reverse complement strand
GCAAAGGATTATCTGAGATAGACCGTGGCAAAAAGATCTGAGTTGAACCTACGAGACCTTGGTGAAATAGATGATGTTATTCCCCAAGGGCTGTTTCTGCGTAGTGGCAAACTCAGCATACTCACACCAACCGAATGCGCCGAACTCTGCAAGAGGTACAATATCCAATGCGTCATCGACCTGCGTACGCCAGTGGAGGCAGTCGAGTTTCCAGACCCGTTGCCTGAAGGAGTAGAATACCTGCAAATACCTCTCTTGAAGGATGCTGCCGTCGGCATTACCCATGAGACAGGTTCTGACCCCATGACCATCATCCGTAATCTCCGCAAGCATCCTGAGAAACTGAAGGAGATGATACCAGACTTCACGGCACTCTATACGGATATAGTGACTGACGGGTATTCCCGCGGTCATCTGAATCAAGTCGTTGAGACATTAAGAGCGAATGCTGATAAAGGCATTACGACGCTGTTTCATTGTACGGCTGGCAAAGACAGGACAGGTATTGCCAGCATGGCACTACTGAAATCATACGGTGTCGGCGACAAGGAGATTATCAGGGACTATATGCGTACCAACCGCAATGCCTTTTGGCCAACTATAAAGAAATGTATAGGCATAGCCTTGCTGACGAGGAACTGGAGTCTGGTCAAAACAGCTTACAAGGCTTTCATGGCTGACAGGAAACTGATAGTAACAGCCATTGAGAACTATGGCTGATACAACTTACTCTTTCGTAAGCTATTCCTTTATAAAATGCGGGAAATCCGGCTCACCAAGAGTTGGCTCGATTCGGTTCTCGATGATGAATCGCGTCATGGCTCCCCGGCAGGTCTTTGCCCATACGGCCTGTATCTTCAAATCGCTCCCCTTACGGATATAGAACAATGGTTGAATAATACGGACTTCCCGACGGACACGCTGCCAGTCGAAGAGGTGTTGGTATTCCTCTGTGGCAAGGTGAATCAGGATGCCGCCATCCGCTTTCACGGCATCAATCAGGACATCTGTCAGGCGGCTCTTCCAGAAACCGAACATGTTTTGCCCAGCTCCGCATGGCAGTTCCACATGACCCTCCATCCGATAAGGCAGAATACCATCCAAAGGACGAAGCAGACCGTAGAGGAACGAGGTAATCCATAACTTCCCTTGGGCATAATTGAGGTCATCCACATTCAGCGTCTCAGCCTTCAGGTGCTTGTAAGCCTGACCATGATAGGCAAGGATAGCTGGAAGCTTTGGCTTTTCATCGAAGAACTGCATGAACCTGAGCCTGTTCTGTACGGCAATCTGCTGACTACAGCCCAGCATTTCGGCTATCGTCTCTGCGGAATACTGGCTCATGTCCCTGGCAAAAGCATCTGCCTCATTCTGGAAACGAGGTGTTGACAGGCTAACGTCAGGAACAGACTTTAGCTTGTCGTTCATGATTTTTGCGGAAGCAAGAATTATCTGCATATTTGACTTCTACCCATTTAATTGTTCTTCAAGAAATTCTGCTGCATCAGCTACACAGTCAGGACATTCTCTGAGTACCACCTTTGTTCCGATACCTTTCAGCAGCTTGCATTGTGTGGCTCCGTTTCTCTCTTGGAACTTGGTCATTATCTGACGCATCTGTTTCATGGACTTTGCCTTATCTTTGTTAACTAATCCCAGAACGAGGCCAGATCCAACAAGTGCGCCACATGTACCTTCCATATTACCCATACCACCACCAAAAGCCCCAGCAATGTTCATGGCTTCATCCTCACTGATTCCAGCTATATCTGCGTAGGTGTGAAGAATTGCTTGGGCGCAATTATGGCTGTTGCACCTCTTTTTCTCTGCTGCTATTTGTTTTCTTGTTTCCATTTATTCTTTTTTCTTTTTGAGTTTATTTTTTAACCGCTTGTAACCCTCAACACCAAGAATTGTAAGACCTCCATATTGACAGGTCTTAGCCAATCCGAATAGTATAGTCCATAAGATTCCCTTTGCAGCAACACTTGTTGGTAGCAGCATCTGGGCGAAGGAAAGGATATAGAAGGGTATGCAGCACAAAAGAACAATAACACCAGTTCTGAAAGAGAGCGACTGGAGCCAGTGTTTCACTATATGAAAAAAATGAATGAAGGCATCCTTTGGGGCATACCATATCATTCTTGGCCCTGCCCAGCGCATCACTTCACGGATGGCCTCGCGCTCTTTAGGAGCATAGCAATGGGTAGGACAATCCTTGCAAGCTGTCTTCTGTTCGCCATACGTGCAATGATCAAGACGACGACAAGCGAAGTCTGCCAGATGCAAGTATTCATCCGGCATTGTGTCCTGATGAAGATGATGGCGACAATACAGCTCAATCATCTTACGGACTATTCGCTTCTCTTGCTCAATCCTGGTCATTTCATTCTGCCATATTTCATTTCTTCACCCTGTTTATCATACTGTTTACGCTTACCAACGGGAGGTTCAGTCAGAGTAATCCTAACCACTGCTGTCCGTTCGAGACTTCTGGCAATAGCATCATCGAAAGCATCCATATGATGAGGGAGAAAACGCTGGCAGATAGCTCTCAGACCAGCAATCTTCTCTTCGTGGTCTGTCACAATCTCTGCCTTGCCTACGGCGGTTGCAGATTTGTATTGTAGCGTAAAACTTCCATCTTTAGGGCCAACCGTAGGCGCACATTTAGTAACTGCCGAGAGGAATACAGTCGGACAGTGACGAATGCAGTCCAACTTGTCACCCTCCAAGGCACAATGGAAATAGAAGGTTTTCTCGTCTGTGCGTACCAACGACAGAGGTAATCCGTATGGACTCCCATCTGATTTAATCATGCTGACTGTAACGTATGGTGCCTTATCTAATACCTCCAAAGCGAAGGCGGCATCCATCTCTCTACTTGCTTTTCTCATAGTTGTTTATTCACTAATGCTATAAGTATGTACACTTGAACCTTGGGCTGATGGCAGGTAATTGATACCCCACCAACACATTTGTAAGAGTACGAACGATATGATGATTATCCAAAGGGCCAGCCGCTCACGATGGAGTTGTAACTGGCGGTAGTGGACGTAGATGAGGTAGGCTAGCCAAGTGATGGCAGCCCACGTTTCTTTAGGATCCCACGACCAGTAGTGGCCCCATGCCTCCTTGGCCCATAGGGCACCAAAAAGCATGCCTATGGTGAGGAAGGCAAGACCGACATAAACGAGGTTGTCCGTGATGTCAAACTCTTGGTCAGCGATGTCACTCTTTTTGATAAAGAGCAGATAGATAGCCATCACTGCCGCCGCACCGAGTACGGCGTAGGCGAACATATAGACGATAACATGTGGCGCAAACCAAGGACTCTGAAGGGCGGGCATCAGCGTCTTGTCGTGTATCTCCGGTTTGAACAGATTTACACAGATAAATACCAGGGCGAGAATGGTCGAGAACGACAGGATCCACTTGTACTTCCAGCGCGAATAGACGATGAGACCCGCCAACGGCAGGAAGAACGAATACCAGAGTCGCGTTTCGCCCATCGTGCGCAGTGGCGGTCGCTCCAGCGAGATCCACATAGAGAGGATGAACGAGAAGAAAAAGAGCAAGCCCAAGACAGTTGTCGCGTAGGCCATACCAGTTTTACTCTTCCACGCAGCCCATGCACCCACGGCCCAAAGCAGTACCGCTGCAATTGCGAAATATATAAAATGCTCCCAACTCATACGCGTTTCCTCCCACCAATAACAAACATACAAACCGCTCCTGCCAGCATCATATAAATACCTGTATAGACAAATGGCAGCCACGGGTCGCTCACCAGTTCGAGTATTGATATCTGGCTCTGAGCCCCCATCTGCGTGTCGTAGCCGTACTGATAGATTTTCCAGCCGTCCACCTCGTAGGGCATGTTCACATCAATGGTAGTCTCGATATTCTTGCCCGTCTTCGTCAGTATCTGTATCTCCGAAGCAAAGCGCTTGGGCGAGCCGTCGTCGTAGGTTTCCATGATGAACTTCTTCAGTTCGATGGCCAGATCCATTTCTTTGATAGCACCTCCTTGCTCCATTGCGCGCCATTCAGGTTCGCCAACGCTACAAATCATTTTTACGCGCTGTATGTCGGCATTGCCAAGCGTGGCAGTGGTCAATGCTATGAAAAGGCCGAGATGGTTCAATAAGAAAGGTACATCGCGCTTCATCGACCACTCACCTCTGAATATTTGACGTAATCTGCGATGGATGGTGAGTCCCAGAATCACCGTGATATACACATAAATAAGTACGAACGGCCAGAACGACAGCATATTGTTCAGCCACGTGCCGTTTGCTTGCTGTCGTGTCAGTCCCATGATAATGGTCAGCGCAACAGCATATACCATAGCTGGGATGGCTGCTTGATACGTTGTCATCCATTGGAAGGCATATATTTTTTTACGCAAGTACGCCATCGCTGTCAACATCACAAAGAATCCTGCCAGCACAATGGCGTTAGCTGGCCACGCAAATGCATCCCACATTACAGGACCCACGCTCAGTTCCAGCATCAGTCCTGCAAAGATAAGGCCTCCTCCAATGAGGAAGCCTTCCTTAAATGTCCAGGGTTTCGTCCACATCAGATTTCAATCAGTTTTCCGTTCTTTTTCGCCTCTTCAATCCACTTGGGCTCGATTTCCTGCAGGAAGCGTTGCTTGTTCTCGTTCAGCTTCTGCATGTTGAGACCGATGGCAGCCTGAGCCTTTGCCTTGGTGCTATAATCAGGCACAGGGATGGCTTCGGTATGTCCGTGCTTGGCGGCTACGCGGGCGATGAGCAAACGGGCCTGCTGGGCATAGTCGACAGAGTGGGAGAGCAGACGGGTAACTTCCTGAGGCGCATGGAAAGTAGCACCATGAGAGGCGATGGCATAGTCCCAACGCCACTGGCTCTTGCGCAACAAAGCCTGGATAGGAGCCATCTCAGCCTCTGTAGCTCCCTTGTCGATGATGAACTTAGCCTCGAAATGGGCACGGGCCAGTTCCTGCTCGGCACGGTTGCGCACCTCGTTGCACTTCTCCTGACGGTCGTACACATTCTGGCGCAGCACCTCGGCATCCTGACGGTGACAGGTCTGACAAGTGCGGTCAATCTTGGCCAATGGCGACTGAATCTGGTGGTCAGAGAACTTCACGCCACCTTCCTGCTTATAGGGCATGTGACAGTCGGCACACGATACGCCGCGCTGAGCATGGATACCGTGCTGCGACATCTCCCAACCCGGATGCTGAGCCTTCAGAATCTTCGTGCCAGATAGCGGATGGATATAGTCGTAGAAACCAATCTCGTCGTAGTATTCCTCGGCAGCCTCGCAGGTTAATCCCTTGTCGTGCGGGAATACCAGATAGTTGGCCTTGCCGGGATTCTTCTCGTCGTTAGGCTTGATGAAGTAGTACTCCACGTGGCACTGAGCGCATACCAGCGAACGCATTTCCTGATGGGTAGCATTCTTCACATCCAGACCACGACGGGCAAAGGCCTCGTAGAGGGCAGGACGGGCAGGGCGCAAATCCATGGTGCGGGCATCGTGACAGTCTGAGCAGCCGATGGTATTCACCTCTTCAGCTCCTAACTCACTCCACTTCTTAGCATAGAAGTTAGCAGGATCAAATTGATCCTTACCATTACCCAGTTCGCGCATCATGCGAGGCACATCGGGTCCCTTACACGTCCAGCAGGTGGCGGGCTGCATATCTACGGCGATAGAATCGCTTCCATCGGCAGTCTTTACCATAATGCCTGGATTACCCGTACGCAGAATCTTGCGCATATCCTCAAGGGCGTGCTTATGTCCACGAGGGGTATTGTAGTGGCGCGAGAAGGCATAGCCAGCCCACAGCACCACCATCTCAGGACGCTGCTCGAGCACATCTACCTCCTGCGACGAGTTGTACTTTGATTTGAACGTGGTGTCCTCTGTCATCGCCCACGTCTCGTACTCACGCGGATAGTCAGCCTTGAACTTCTCGTTCTGAGCGATTATTTCATCCTCAAACACAGTACGCTTGTTGTTGAACACACTGGCCACCTCGGCCCTGCGCTCCATCAGCGACGACACAAGCAGTCCCAGGATAAAGACTACTGCCATAGATCCTCCGAAGAGTATCCAACCTTGCCAT
>CACXAG010000164.1 GCA_902765585.1 uncultured Prevotellaceae bacterium | reverse complement strand
ATACGAGTACAGACCGTTGATATGTCAAATGACAGACAGCTTACTTTATTCTAAAGTATATTCGTCGAACTCACGTTATAAAAGATGAACGCGTAAAAATATATCGTAGCTTTTAGTTCTTTCAGAACATCATTGGCACAGATTAGGAATAACAACACACACGAACATTATAACTTTGCATACAAATCTAAATCACAAGTAAAAACAAAAGATAATGAAACGCAAGAAACTCCTGTTGTACACCCTGCTTGTAGGAAGTGGCGCCACGGCCTTTGCAGAAGCCTTACCAGTCAGCCCTGCACCTTTCATCTGCCAGGCTGATGCTGTTGTGAAACAGAACAATCGCCCTGCTGAAGCCGACCGTCTGTTCCGTTCCGACGCTGTAGAGAAAGAGATACAGCGCATCTGCAAACTGCTGACCAATCAGCGACTGGCATGGATGTTCACCAACTGCTTCCCCAATACGCTTGACACCACAGTGCATTACACTGAGGGTGATGACGGCACACCCGACACATTTGTCTATACGGGCGACATTCCTGCTATGTGGCTCCGCGACTCAGGGGCCCAGGTTTTCCCTTACGTGCAGTTGGCTAATAAGGATAAAAAGCTCAGGAAGATGCTGGCCGGTGTCATCCTGCGTCAGTTGAAGTGCATCAACATTGACCCCTATGCCAATGCTTTCAACCAAGTGCCTAAACATGACGGCAGTTGGATGACCGACGAGACCGACATGAAGCCCGAACTGCACGAGCGTAAATGGGAGATTGACTCCCCCTGCTATGTGTTACGTCTGGCCTATGAATACTGGAAGGTGACCGGTGATACCAGTGTATTTGGCGATAGCTGGCTGCAAGCCGTTCAGAATATTCTGAACACCTTCCGTGACCAGCAGCGCAAGAACGGCGTGGGAAGCTATCATTTCAAGCGCAATACCACCCGCCAACTCGATACGATGTGCAACGATGGGTGGGGAGCTCCCGTGAAGCCCGTGGGACTCATCTGCTCCGCTTTCCGCCCCAGCGATGATGCCACAACGTTTCAGTTCCTTATCCCTTCGAACTTCATGGCAGTCACCTGTCTGAACAAGGCTGCCGAGATACTGGTCAAGGTGAACAGGAACACCGAGCTGGCTGAGCAGTGCCGCAGTCTGGCTGCTGAGGTGAAGACGGCCCTGAGAGCCTATGCCGTGCATCAGCACCCTAAATACGGACCTATCTATGCTTTCGAGGTAGATGGATTCGGTAATCAGCACCTTATGGACGATGCCAATGTGCCCTCATTGCTGGCTATGGCCTATCTGGGAGATGTCAGCATCGACGATCCCATCTATCAGAACACGCGCCGATTCGTGTGGAGCGAGGACAATCCCTATTTCTTTCGTGGCAAGGCCGGTGAGGGCATTGGCGGCCCACATGTAGGTTACGACATGCCTTGGCCCATGTCTATTATGATGAAGGCCTTCACCTCGACCGATGACGCAGAGATTAAGTGGTGCATCGAAACGCTGATGCGTACCGATGCCGGAACGGGCTTTATGCACGAGAGTTTCCATAAAGACGACCCGACAAATTTTACCCGCGACTGGTTTGCCTGGCAAAACACGTTGTTTGGCGAACTGATTATCAAGTTGGTGAACGACGGCAAACTGGACGTGCTAAACAGCATCAGCCTATAGTTTTGGCACGAAACAGGATAAGCGGAAGGAAATTTGTGCGTATATTTGCACAGAGAAAATCTAAAACAGCTTTCATATGAAACATAGTATTGTATTATACGGACTCTTGTCGCTCGCATTGGCCATGCCAAACCCAACATCGGGGCAGGCCGACCAGAAAACCTTGTTCTTCATATCCAACTCGCACTTGGATACACAGTGGAACTGGGACGTGAAGACGACCATCAACGAGTATGTTCGTAACACGATGGAGCAGAACTTTACGCGATTGGACAAATATCCCAACTTGACATTTAACTTCGAGGGGGCCATTCGCTATATGTGGATGAAGGAATACTACCCTGAACAGTATGCCAAGTTGAAGACCTACGTACAAAACGGTCGCTGGCACATCAGCGGCTGTGCTGTCGATGCCAACGACGTGATGGTATCTTCAGCAGAGTCCATCATGCGCAATTGGCTCTATGCCAACCAGTTTTTTAAGAAAGAGTTTGGCGTGCGCGGCGGCTATGACGTGATGTTACCCGACTGCTTCGGCTTCTCATACGCCCTGCCCTCGCTGGCCAGGCACTGTGGCTTCAAGGGTTTCCATACAGCCAAGCTCGCCTGGGGTTCAGCCGAATATGACCAGTTGCCGCCTTTTGGCATCTGGCAGGGGGTTGACGGTTCACAGATTTATGCTGTCTATAAGCCAGGTGCTTACGACAACCACGAGCAGTACAACAAGAACATGGCCAACGACAGCGAGATGGCTGCCATCACGGCCGACAACTATAATAAATATGGTGTTGCGGCAGAGATACGCTATGTAGGCCCGCGCAGCGACCGCGGGGGAGCTTTGCAGGACAACGCGTCGAGCAGTGGCGAGAATACTCCCTACTGGCTGAACCTCAGTGCTCAGACCAACGGTGCCGTCAAGGTGCGCATAGCCACCCCCGACGAGATATTCGATTATTTAGACCAAAATAAGAATCAAAAATATCACGTCAAGGATGGTGAATTGCCCATGCTTACCCACGGTGTTGGCTCTTATACCTCACGCGGGATGCTCAAGCGGTGGAACCGTCGTACGGAACTGCTGGCTGATGCCGCCGAGAAAGCCTCTTCGCTGGCAACCTGGCTCGGTACTGAGGCCTATCCTCAGGAAGCCATCAGTGAGTCGTGGATGAGAATGCTCTGGCAGCAGCACCACGACGGCATTACCGGCACGTCCATTCCCCGTGCCTATACTTTCTCGGAAAACGAGTACGTCCTTGCCAACAAAACCTTGGCCAATGTACTGACCCAAAGCGTTGGCTCTGCCGCCAGGATGCTTGACACGCAGGTGGAGGGTACGCCTGTCATTGTGTATAACCCTTTGTCCTTTGTGCGCACGGATATAGTGGAGGCATCCGTTCATGCCGACAGACGCCCCAGTCCGTTGGCCGTGAGCGTGTTTGCCCCTGACGGTAAGGAAGTCCTGGCTCAGGTTACCGGGTATGATGAGGCTGCGCAGCGCCTTAAGTTTATCTTTGCGGCCACGGTGCCGTCCCTCGGCATGGCGGTCTATGATGTCCGTATAGGCACGCCGTCGTCATTGACGGGCAGTCTCTTCCAGAACGCCAGCACACTGACGCTGGGCAATGGTGCTTACAGCGTGACCTTGAACAAGTCGACGGGTAATGTGCAGTCGTTGATGAGAACCCGTGACAGACGTAAGCTTGTGGCCAATTGCTCGCAGCAGATGCTTCACGACAATTCCACGACATGGCCGTCGTGGGAGATAAAATACTCGGACGTGGCCGCCCAGCCTTACGCTACGGTGGATGATGTGGTCAGTATCACGCCTGCGGAGGTGGGGCCATTGCGCAGCTCCTTCCGCGTGGAGCGGCAGAAGGAGGGGTCGCGTTTCGTGCAGTATGTCAGCATGAATGCTCTTAACAACCGTGTGGACTTCAAGAATGAAGTTGATTGGCAAACACGTGCCACCATGCTCAAGGCAGCCTTCAACTTCATGTTTGGTAACGATAAGGCCACCTACGACATTTCCCTTGGTACCATCCAGCGCGGCAACCGCAGTGAGGGGCAGTATGAGGTGCAGGGACACCAGTGGGCTGATGTCAGCACCCCCGACGGGACATATGGCGTGTCGGTGCTCAATGACAGCAAATACGGCTGGGACAAACCCAACAACTCGCAGCTTCGCCTTACACTTATCCATACTCCCGGGGTGGACAATAACTATACATACCAGAGCCTTCAGGACCTCGGTGTGAACCAATTCACCTACTCGCTCTTTCCCCATGAGGGAAATTGGGGAACGGCGACCCAGAAGGCAGCCTCCGAGCTGAACCAGCCTTTAACGGGCTTCGTCACTGACAAGCATGCCGGCGCTCTCGGGCGTACGGTCAGCTTTGTGTCGGCCAGTACTGACAGTGTTTCCATCAAGGCGCTGAAGAAAGCGGAGAACAGCGATGAGACGATAGTCCGTGTGTATGAGTGGGCCGGCAAGGACCTTAAGAATATCAGCCTTACATTCCCGACAGACATCGTCTCGGCCCGTGAGGTCAACGGTCTGGAAGAGCCTGTGGGCGATGTGGCCTGGTCGGGAAACAGGCTCACCTTTGATATCGGGCATTATCAGCCCAAGACGTTTGCCGTAAGGTTGGCGGCTCCGTCGGCCGCCGCACCAACCAAGGTGAACAATACGGCTGTTGATTTGGACTATGACGCTGACGTGATGAGCTACAATAACAAGCGTACCGATGCGACGAGCAGTCTGGTCAGTCTTGCCTATCCCGCCGAGCTTGTGCCTGATATGGTGTCCGATGGGAATGTGACATTCCGTATGGGTGACCGTACGGCCGGCCACTGCAATGCGGTGCGCTGCAAGGGGCAGACCGTCCATCTCAGCAGGGCTTCCGGGCAGAACAAACTTTATGTGCTGATGATGAGTACGAAGCAGGGTGGGGCTGACGCAACGTTCAAGGCCGGTGATGCGGCCTATACTTTCCATGTGCCTTACTATACAGGCTATGTGGGCCAGTTGGGCAGTCCTTTCTCGGCCGGTACGCGCTATGTCAGAGACGATGTAGCCTTCGCGGCAACCCATGCCCACAATTGCCAGAACGGTACTGATAAGGATTACACCTATCTTTATATGTACAGGTATGTGATACCTTTGACCGACGATGTTGAGTCGGTAACTCTCCCGGCCAACGATGATGTGTGCCTGCTTGCAGCCACACTGTCAGACAACAGGGCTGACGATGTTCAGCCAGCTACGGCCATCAACACTTATATTGACTACGACGAGCTGGCGCCCGATGTCGAGAAGGACTGTGGGAAGCTGCTGGCGCCGAATGCGATAAAGTATTCGGCACAAAACGGTACTTCGGAGGGCGCCGCACTGGCGGCCGACATGGACGAGACTACGAAATGGTGTGTCACGCCTGGTCAGGATCCGTCGCCATGGATAGAATACGATTTCAGCGAGCCGGTGGAGGTCTGCCGGTGGATGGTCCTCAATGCCGGTTGCGAAAGCACGGACTGGATATCGTCTGACTTTGCGCTTCAAGCCTACGTCAACGGCAGCTGGCAAGATATTGACCGCGTGTCGGCCAATACGGACAATTATGTCTCCCGTGGTGTCACAGCTTTCAGGGCCTCCCGCATAAGGCTTCATGTGATAAAGGGGCAGCAAGACGACAATCACACGAC
>CACXAG010000163.1 GCA_902765585.1 uncultured Prevotellaceae bacterium | reverse complement strand
CCACAGACAAGTGTGGAAGCCGTCCTTAGACAGCTGTTTCAGCATGCCGACAGGATCGTGGAAGCGGTCCTTGGCAAACTGGTAGTCGCATTGCCAGTCGACGCCAAACCAACCCGTATCGAAATGGATGACGTCGCTGGGAATCTTGTGCGCGCGCAACTGACGGGCAATCTCAAGACCTTCCTCCTGCGAGAAATAAGTGATGCGGCTCATCCACGTGCCAAAGCTCCACAGCGGCAGCATCGGACTCTTGCCCGTGATGTCCGTATATTCGTTCAGTATGTCCTTGGGCTCGCCAAAGAACACGAAGAAGTCCATCTGCTCGTCAGCCATAAACAGGCGCTGCGCACCGATATAGCTTGCTCCGAAGTCACAGGTGACAGGCGCCGACGTGTGCATAAAGATGCCATAGCCGCGATTCGAGAAGTAGAAGGGCACGGGCTTATACTGTCCGTCCGTCTCAGGACCCTGCGGGTCAGTGACGCTCAGATGTACCTTCTGCCCTACCTTGTTCAGCGATGTAAACGACTCACCGCAACCATAAATCCGTTCGCCTGGCGACAGCAGGAACACGGGATTGATACTGCGCGAATTATCGCTGCCGCGCTTGATAAACGAAAACGGCAACAGCTTCACCTGCGTCGAATCGTTATCAATGATATGGCGTGTCTGCGTCAGCACCTTCCCCTTCGCGTCCTTCACCACGATACGGAAAGGATACGGCTGAATCTCAATGCTACCGTATTCCGAACGGGCCGAGTAGTTGGCAGTTCGGCTGCCAACCGCCACCTTCGCCTTGAATGCGTCGCAGAACATCACGTCCTCTTGGTCCGTATTCTTCGGCTCCACGGGCGTCGTCAACATCCGGATCCTCGCCGTCCTTGGCGTAATCCACTCCACCTTGATTTTCAGCGCGGGGTCGTTCTCGTATGCAGCATCTGGAAAGTCCAGCATCTGCATCCGCACAGGCCAGTAGCCATTCAGGTTGAACGCCTGTCGCGGACTCAGCCTGTAGCGCTTCCACTGCACCAGTCCCTCACCCTTCTGGGCGTCGAACGCCACCAGCGAGTCAGCCAGGAAATACGTGTTCGACAGGTCATAGAAGTCCGTCGACATATCTTTTTGCATACACTGCAGGTACTGCACACCCGCATTCGTCTGAATCTGCGCCGTGGCCAAACCAGCCCACCAGGCGACCGTCAACAATAACATGAACTTTTTCATGCGGCGAAGGTACGAAGAAAAAATGAGCTGACCAAACGTCAGCCCACTTTTAGTGAATATTTGCAAAATCTGACACTGTCATTTGTCAGAATTGTCAGAAAGAGTCAGGCTACGTGCTTCTGATAGTAAGCCTCCGTCTTGCAATAGACTCCTTTCTCGCCTGTTTCCTCTATCCAGCCGCGCTTCTTCCACTGCGACAGTAGATTGCTGGCGGCCTTGTTGACGTTGCCGATGACGGCATTCTGAGCCTTGTAGAGGATATCGAACTCCTGACGCGTGAACGTATCGTTCAGCTGCTCCAGCAGACAGGGCACGCCGGGCTTCATGACACGATTGTCCTTGGCCAGTTTGTTGGTGATTTCCTCGCCAAAGAGGCACATCTTCACCCACATGTCGTAGTCGAACAAATAGGTCACCAGGTCTTCAATCTCCTTACTCCACTTCATGCCATTCATCACGTAGAGGATGATGCTCTTACGGAAGGCAATCTCCACCGCACGATACGACAGTTGCTCGTAGCTTTCGTTACCCATCATCAGCGCGCGTTCCTCAGCACGGTCTAACAGCCTTTCGGACAACGCCTTAGCCTGCTGACAGACGATGGTTCCCTTGGCATTCTCCAGTCGGGCCTGATAGACGGCCAGCTTCTTGTCGAACGCCTCGTCATAGGCTTTGAACTTGGGGCGGCGCTCCACGTCTTCCTTCACGATGGTGCTCAGACTGAGGCGCGACAGCGTACCGTTGTCGATGTTCGAACCAAGGAACATCTTGGCCGTGTTGGGCGTTGTCGAGAACACCATGTTCAGTCGCAGCGTCGTGCGGGCCTTGACGCTCTGGGTACCTACGCGCTCCTGACCATACTTGTCGGTATCGAAGTTGCGACGGATAATCTCAGTCACCTCGGCTATCGAGCCGCCAGCCATCTTCTTCAACTGCTCCGCCTCGTCCATCACGCATAGCAATGCCTTGTTGCCGGCACGCTCGGCATCGTCCAGACGCTGCGTCAGGGCGGCATTCGTCATGTCCGAGTCCACTATCTGCACGCAGATGTCCTTCGGGCGCTCGGGCTTCTCCTTGTTGGCACCCTTCTGGTTTGTTTCCTCAGCCCACTCCTTCTCCCTCTGACGCGCCTGCATGTCACGAGCCTCGATGGGAGCGACGATGTGGTTGATGGGGTCCTTGATGCACGACTTACCAATGGACATCGGTGCCACCAGTGCATTCAGCAGCGTACACTCCTTCAGCGTGCCGTTCCAGAACTCTGCCTTCACACCACCCAGATAGGTGGCAAAGGCCGAGAACGACGTGTTGATGATGCAGGGCCAATAGCCGCGAGGGGATTTCGAGGTGATGAGACGGATGGGCGCAGGCAGACGTTCAGGCATCTGAGGCTGACTCATCAGCGACGCCTCGTCCGTGCCGTCCTCCATATTCTTACGCTTGCGCGCAAGGGTGATGGCGGTCTTCATCTTCGTGTTCATCGTCAGCGACTGATTCCTACGACAGGCACTCTCGATGCTGGCGTTCACACGCTCCTGAGCCTCGCCGAAGTTGGGCAGCACCTGACGAATCCACTGGGCATCGTCGTTGCAGATGTAGCGCAGATGACAGGCCATCGAGAAGATGAACGCATTGCGCGACCCATGCTCAGGCACACCACCCAACTGGTCGGTCAGCTCCTCTACAATGTAGCTGTAGGGAATGCCGGCATACTCCGTGGGATAGTTGGAGGCCACTCGATTTCCCGATTCGCCGTTGACGGGTCGATTTGTCGGCTCGTTCTTCGACATCGGCTGGGATTTCAGCTCTCGTCCGTCCATTGTCAGCCCACGCTCCGTCAACGCCCTCTGGCGCTTGCTGACCTCGGCATCGGACAGATGCGCACACCAGCCGTCAGCCGTGTAGAGCTGCGAGGCGGCATCAGTGATGTAGATCATGCGCTCAGGCGAACAACAGTCTTCGTCGAAGCTGACACCCAGCGCCTTCGTGTAGGCCTGCTGAGCCTCGCGGATGGTCATGCCCAGGGGGATGCGGATGTCCAGGTGCAACTTGCCTGAAGCCGAATACTCAGCGTGCAACAGCTTTCCGTACCACTCGCCGTCCTTATCGTTATTAAGAAGGTACGCGCGAGAGAGGGCTGGCTCCACCTCGTCCTGATTGTCAATGTCGACACACGTCTGCCACGTAAACTCGTCAGACAGAATAGCGTCCTGCGCACGATGGTTGTCGCGGAAGCGGAAGTAGTGAGGACAGCGGAAGGGCAGTTTCGACTTCAAACGGCGACGCTCGTTCTTGTCGTTGGTAGCGCGAATCTTGCTGATCAGCTCAGCAACCTCAGCCGACTGGGTGGTGGCGGTGTAGTCATCCAGCGACGACTCGAAAGCCTGGGCCTTGCTGCCTCCCACCATGCGGTTCATTAGAATTGTTTTTTTCATTGTTATTGTTTGCATAAGATTTTTAGTTTTTAATTTTTTTGTTAGTTATTAATGTTTACACTCACGTTACGGGCACCGGCCGGGATTCCGTGATGCAAAATTAATAAAAAAAAGGTTCGCTTCACTACTTACCATAGTGAAATCCACCATTTTAACAGGCTTAGGAAAAATTAGGAAAGACTAGGGAAGACTTAAGGGAGCCAAGGGAAAGTTTAGGAAAGAACAGGCGCCAGGAAGTCAAAGATTTCCTTACAAATGGAACGGTTGTTGGACTCATTCCAGTCGATGCTATAGTCCTCTATCCAGTTACGCCACGAACGTTGACCGTTAATCATGTCGTAGTCACCATTCTTGCGCACGTTGTCGATACCCTTTCCTGGTATCATCGAGCAAACTAGGCGGTCGAAGCGGTTGGGAATGTTGGTCATCAGCACACCTTCGTCCATCAGCACGCGCATCACGTGGGCCCACGTCCAATGGTAGTTCACCTTAATGCGCTCGTCAAGGTCGCGCACGGCGTTCACCAGCCGTTGCAACCGCTCACCATCGCGATACTTCTTGGTCAGATCGATAAGATGAGAATCCAGCTTCGGCGCACCAGAAGCCAGAACCAGTGGAGCGGCAAGCCGTTCGCCCAGCTCTGCCCTACCCTCACGTTCTGCCCAACGGCGAATCAGCGCAATATACGGACGGCGCTTGGCCTCAGTCTTCTCCTGCAAGCCCTGCTCCACCACGAAGTCCACCGCAATCGGTGCCAGTATGTCCTGAGTATTATCCATCTTCCTTCTCGCGTGCGAACCTTTATTGTTATACAATATCGTCCTTGTCTTCTATGTCGTGCTGATGGCTGTTCAGCGCGTCCACGATGTCCTGCTCCCAACCGTCAGGCGTCTTAAACGTGATGAGCAAGCCGTGCTGATGGAACAAGCCCTCGTACGTGTTGCGCTGGTAGTTCAGCGCGTGGAACACCTCACGACGCGTGCCGCGAGCCTCGAAACAGAAACCATCCCAGATGTTGCTCTTCACCCAAAGACGGTCCAAGCCACCCTCGAAATTCAGGCTCACCTCGTAGCAGTTCTCCTCGTACTCCTCACCAGCGTCTGTCTTGCCTTTGTCCCACACCATCGAGACGCCTAACCTGCTCAGGCGCTCCCAGATGTAACCAGCCTCCACGGGCACTTCCTGCTGGAAATCGAACTCAACAATCCTGGCAAACCAACGCAGATGAACCCTCGGGTCACCAGCACTACAAATGACGCGGCAGTCCTCCAACTCCGCTTCCCATACCAGCGTACCCGCAGGGCACTCCTCGCCCTGGTCGATAATCGGGTACTGATGGGCTTCAAACACCTCGGCACCACCGTCCGCATCGTCCTCCCACGTCATCAGCGTAGCCATGTGGCGACCTATCTTACCCCCAGCATATATAATGTTGTAAGGCGCATCCAGCTTCAATATCTTCGAGTTCATCGTTGTTGTTGTTTTCGTTTGCGACGACAAAGTTACGAAAAAACGAGGGAAATGCAAAAGGAAAGTTTGCTTTTCTTTTCATTTCCGAGTGCCAAGTAACTTCTCCGCAGGAAAAGTTACGAAAAAACGAGAGAAAAGACAAATCTTTTTCTTAATTTATGTTCAAGAATCATCACATCCTCGATATTTTTGATTATATTTGCACACAGAACGCTCAATGTTGGGCAAGAATAACTAAAAGCAATATGGAGATA
>CACXAG010000162.1 GCA_902765585.1 uncultured Prevotellaceae bacterium | reverse complement strand
GTTAGGCTTTGCGCTCTGCCCACAGCATCACGCTGAGATAAACGACAAGCAAGCCAACAATCGTCCAAAGCCGCTGGGTGTCAAGCACGGCATCCTTGGTGGAGAAGGCACGGAAGATGATGTTAATGGCCTCAATACTGAGGCAGAATGGCACGATGTTGATAAGGTTCGACAGCATAGTATAGCCGACAGGACGGTGCAGCCGTGAGGTCTGACCGATGGTGATATTCTTGATTGCATTCATGATTCTTTAATTGTTTAGTTGCCAGTTGAAAGCGGAGGTGTAAGCCTTCCACATATCCTTATATAGTCCCTCTGTAGTGGAGAGCGTAATGTGCTGTCCCTGCTGCTCGATGCGACCATCACGGAGCACAATAATCTGGTTGGCCGAGATGATGCTTTGCATGCGGTGGGCAATGACGATGACGGTCTTGCTCTTCATCAGTTCGGCCAGCGCCTGTTGCATCTTGTACTCGTTTTCGGGGTCGGCAAAGGCGGTGGCCTCGTCAAGCACGAGGATGGGAGCGTTCTTCAAAATGGCACGAGCCACACAGATGCGCTGGGCTTCACCACCAGAGAGATACACGCCCCAGTCTCCAATTCGGGTGTCATAGCCATTGGGGAGTGACATGATGAAGTCATGGCATTGGGCAGCACGGGCGGCTCGCTCCACATCATCTTTTGTGGCACTCTTCTGTCCTACGGCTATGTTCTCGTAGATAGTGTCGTAGAAGAGGAACGAATCTTGGAACACGAACGAGACAAGGTTCATCAGCCTGTCTGTGGCAATGTCCTTGATGTTCACGCCGCCTATCAGTATCTCACCCGAAGAAACGTCCCAAAAACGGGGGATGAGGTTGGCCACGGTGCTCTTGCCGCTGCCCGAAGGTCCGACAAGGGCGGTAATCTCGCCTTGGTGGGCTGTGAATGTGATGTCTTTCAGTGCCTCTGTACGACTTGCAGTGTCCGTGTTGGCTTCGCCTTCGTCCGTCACGACTCGGCCATCTCCGAGCAAGCTCGTATGGCTCTCGCTGCTCCGTCCGTTCTCGTATGCAAACGAGACGTGACGAAACTCGATGTCGTAGTTCTTGGGCGTTTTCGGTTCTGTGGCTTCCGCTATCGGTTGGCGTTCCAGAATACGATCAATACGGCTGACTCCCTCGTCTATCTCCCGTGTGCTGCTGCCGAGAAACATCTGTTTGAACACAGGCGAAGCCACTCCCGGCCCCATGACAATGAAAAAAAGCCAGACGGCGGCAAAGGCCACGTCGCCCTGCCACAACAGTATGCCAACGGGCAGCACCATCGTCACCACCGATTGGAGTGCGACATTGAACAGGCAGTAGCCACGCTCGTAGGTGTCACAGACCCCCAAGGCATACGTCTTGTAAGCCTCTATCTCGCGGCCGAACTGACGGAAACTGGCGACACTTTGGCCGAAGATTTTCACGACATGCATACCACGGACATACTGCACGGCAGAACCCGACATCTGTTCCTGTGCGTCGTAGTAGCGCCGTACAAACTCCGTGGTCTTTTCGCCCATGAACACTGAGAACTGTAGCCACAGGGCCAGCACCACCAAGAGCACCGCCAGCGCCAGCCAAGCATTGAGAGACAGGAAGATGGCAAGCGTCACCGCCACCGTAGCCACGATGCCCACGAGGTCGGGGATGGTGTGGGCAATGAAGGTCTCTATCTTCTCCACGTTCTGCTCCATCGTCTTCTTGATGGCTCCCGTCGTGGTGCCGTTCAGGTAGCCCAACGACAGCCGTCCTATGTGCTCTGTTATCCTTATGCGCAGCCCATAGAGCACGTTGAACGCCGCCACGTGGCTCGCCATCAGTGCCAGGTATAGCAGCACCAGCCCTGCAACCAGTCCACCGAAGGCCACCCAGCCCCAATGCACCATTTCGCCACTGGCTGCATTGCCTGTCAATAGTAGCCGTAGCACTTCATACACAGCCCAATAGGGCACCAACATACACGCACTGCTTAGTGCTGACAATGTGCCAGCCACAATGAGCAGCCCTTTTCTCTGACCCGCAATCTCCATGAGCCTTGCGAGTCCCTTCTTTTTCTTCTTTTCTTTCATACGTTCTTTATTTATTAGTGAACAAAATCCAAAATCATTCAGCCATAACGAAGAAGAGAGCCTATCGTCTGATAAGCTCTCTCCATCCGCTGTATTCAAAGGTGATATAGTCCTGCACCACCCGTTCCGCCTCCCGTGGGGGCAGCCGGTGCTTGATAATTTCGCAGAACATGGTGAACATCCACACCGTGTGCAGGTGATAAGTGAACGGACTGCATGTAGGCGTTATGTCTGGGCGCAGTTCTGCTGCCCGTTTCATGAAGCGTACCACTTGTTCCGTGCAGCGGTCGGTAAACTCGTCCATGAAGTTCTCCAACGACGAGCCTTGCGCCCGAAAGAAAAGCAGTTCCATCAGGCGACGATGGCGGCGCATCAGAGAGAGGTATTCCCGCATCTGGTATTCCAGCAATTCTGGATTTCCGTTGCTCAAGTAGTCCAAGTACCTCTCTGCATGCCGCTCATCGTGGTGCTCGTAAACCATCCGTTCCATGTCCTGTATCAGCGGACTGACTATCAGGCGGAATATCTCATCCTTACCCTTTGGGAAATAGTTGTAGAGATTTCCCACACCCACGCCCGATAGCCGGGCAATGTCGCGCATCGAGGTCTTGGCAAAGCCTTGTTGGTGGAAAGCCTGCTCTGCCGCCTGTAGTATCTGCTCGCGTGTATGTTCCTTTTGTATCTGCATAGTCTCTATCTCTTCAAAAATGAACAATATTCAAAACCGTTCAGAAAAAAGAGAGGACCTACAGCTGTAAGTCCTCTCCCGACGTGTCTTTTATATCTTCTTTGCATATGTATCTTGAATTTGCGCTGCAAAGGTACGGCGATTTTTCCATTTGTGCAATACCCAAAACTGATGAATTTTCAGTCTCTGTGTGCTTCTATCCATCTCACGGCGAAGTCTACGAGTTGCCTTTGAGACATCAGTCGGAGTACGGCATTCCCCAGCCGGACTTTAGCGACGGGATGCGTCTGCTCAAAGGCCTCGCCTATTTGAGTGAAGTCCTTGCCATCGACGTAGAGCGTCTCGTAAGCTTTCCAGACACGACACCCATTCTCCATGATGGCACTATGCTCTATCGTGGTGTGCTTGCTCTTATATTCGGCACGGGCATCAGCCAAATGCAGAGAGGTGTTCTTGTCATAACCCACACCAATCAGCAGTACGTATCCGTCGATGTCGTAGAGCCGCCCTATGGGTGAGCCGTCTCCGAAGATATTCGACAGGTCGTGGTGCCCAGTAAGAAAGCCGGCCATCTTCCCATTAGCCGATACGGAGCGGGCAGGGTGGTCGCTTCTTAGCGTGCCAGGCCACTGACGGTACAACTCTGCGACGACTCCCATCGTCTGCGTCGGTGTCGTCCGTTTGTCGTAGGCGGGCCAGTAGTCGCGTATTATCTGCCAATCTGTTTCGCTCACTTCGGGATGCACGCCCACATCGGGATCAAGGTTCTTCCACGATTGTGTCGGCATCATAATCGTCCCTTCCTTCCCAACAGTTTCCAACAGTGCCTCTATCACCGTCGGTGCGCCTCCGCATACATACCCCATACTGCTCAATGAGGTATGCGCCATCACCGTCATTCCCTCGTGCATTCCCAACTCATGGAATGCCGCCAGCAGGTCTTGTTTCAATATCAGTGGCTTCATACGCTATTCAGTATTCTATGATGAGTGATTCACGGGGTTGGAGTTCTATCTCTCTGCTGAGATCAACAGCACAGCCGCAAATGACGTTTCGGCCTTGTCGGTGATGTCCGATGACTTCCTTATAGCGGCTGACAGGCAAGGTGGTGACGTCGGGCGTTCCGTTGAGGATGATAAGAACCGTTCGTCCTCGGTATTGTCTGGCAACAACATAAATGCCTCGATACGGTATAAACTGCGTCATTGTGCCTTTGCTGATGATCTCATTACCCTGTCGCCAGTGCAGCAGACGGCTGAGCCAACGGAACATGCTGTTCTCCGCATCTGTGCGCCCTTCAGCTGTAAAAGCATCTCGGCTGTCATCCCAGAAGCCGCCAGGGAAATCCTGCCGCACATTGCCGTCGCCCTGTGCTTTCGTGCCATTCAACAGGATTTCCACACCATAATAAAGCTGAGGAATGCGATTGATGGTCAGCAGTAATGCCAACGCTTGTTTCAGTGCGAGAGTATCCGTTCCGTTTCCTAAATAGCGGTCTGTGTCGTGATTCTCTATGAAAGCCAGTACACTCGACGGATTGGGATAGAGGTAGTCATAGACCAGCGAGTTATAGATGCGGTTGAGGCCTTTGCCGTAGTCGTTGGTGTTCTCACCCGCTGCTTGTACCATGCGGTCGTAGAAAGCAAAGTCCATCACGGTAGGCAGGTGGCTGTTCTCCTTGGTCAGCCAGTTGTCCTTCTGCCAGGAAGCAGTATAGGCAGGCTCCGTCACCCACGTCTCTCCGACGACGTTATAGTTGGGATACTCCTCGTTGATAGCCTGCATCCACTCAGACATGGCATCTCCGAAAGCGTAGGGGTAGGTGTCCATACGGATGCCGTCGATGCCTATAGTCTCTATCCACCACATGGAGTTCTGAATGAGATAGCGCAGCACGTGGGGATTGTGCTGGTTAAGGTCGGGCATCGATGGCACGAACCAACTCTCCAGCGTTTCGTGCAGGTCTATCTTCGAGGCGTATGGGTCGCGGACGGGCGTCAGTTGGTAACTCGTCTGCTGATATTTCTCGTTGGCAGTCGGTTCACCATTTGCATCGGTCAACCACTCCGGGCAGTTGAACCAGTCGCATGAGGGCATATCTGCCACCCACGGATGCTCAAAGCCGCAGTGGTTGAATATCATGTCCATCACCATTTTCAGTCCATGCTTGTGAGCCTCATCGGTCAGCATGCGATAGTCCTCATTGCTGCCGAAGCGCGGGTCTATGCGGTAGTAGTTAGTTGGCGCATAGCCGTGGTAGGTGCTGGAACCGTCGCGGTCAGGTGAGTTGTTCTCCAAGACGGGTGTAAACCAAAGGGCGGTTACGCCCAGTTCGTTGAAGTAGTCCAGATGCTGACGGATTCCCTCCAAGTCGCCACCATGACGAAGGTTGGGGTTGGAGCGGTCGCACTGATAGGGATTCATCGTTATCAGTTGGTCGTTCTCCACCATGCCAGAGGCAAAGCGGTCGGGCATCAGTTGGTAGAGCACATCAGCGCAGGTAAATCCAATGCGCTCTTCGCCGCGTTTCTCCCGATGCTTCAACTGATACCTGACTCGCTTGCCATCTATCTTCAGTACCATCTCACCTGCCTTGGCTTCTGCCATATTCAGATAGACCAACAGGTAGTTGGGACTGTCCAAACGGACGACGGAGTCGATGGCAACACCAGAATAGTCTGTCGTGACATTGGCATTACGCACATCCTTGCCATAGATCATCAGTTGGAGCGAGGTGTTCTTCATCCCAACATACCAGTCTGTCGGTTCGATACGGTCAATCTTAACTGCCGCATTTGTGGACAAGACCATACAGCAGAAGACACTTATAGCCATAGCATTTCTTAAAACTCCATGCCTCAACAGCAGTTCGTAGCAGAGCCACGGAAACCATACCAAAGCCCAAATAGCGCTTATCAGTATGTCTTTCGGCCTCTTCATCTCGGCAGGAACAATCGCCTTGCTGAAAGCTGAGAGAATCACGAACGCCACAGTTGCCAAGCAGAATGCCTTTGGCATGTGACAGAGGTTGTAGAATACGAGCCACCATGTGACTGACATAAGGATGATGCTTGGCATCGTCAATAACATTTTCTTTTGTTTTACATTCATAATCTTGGTAATTAATAGTTATCCTATAATGTTTTGTCCTAACCGATATGCTCGTTCCAAGGCATCCGTGGTTTTGATGTCACCTTTGTCTTTTACTCCCCTAACCAGTACCATGCCAGCATCCTCTATATGGAAGAAATTGAGGGTGAGCCGGTATTGGGTCACGATAGCATCAAACAGTTCTGGCAGGGTGGACGCACCTACTAACAGCAGGGCGAGGCATCGGATAGGGAAATGGTTTCGAAGTGGCGTGTGCAGTCGGTCTATTACAGCCTTTAGCTGGGCACTGATGCCGTAGAAATAGACGGGTGAGGCCAGGACGAGGACATCCGTTAGCCTCAACTTTGCGTATATCGCTGTCATATCATCTTTTTGTGAACAGGCATTACCAGCTCTGCTAAAACAGGAATTACATCCAATGCAGGGATTGACCTTGACATCAGCCACAGAAATAATCTCCACCTCATGATGTTCTCGGGCTCCCTCCGCAAATGCCTGCGCCAGCATCTCGGTATTCCCGCCTCGACGCATACTGCCCACCAATATTAAAATTCTGCTCATATTACTTTATGACTGAAATACCTATCATCTTGGTGATACCATCCGAATTGTTCCAGACGGCATGAGGAATATGCCCGTCAACGAGGAATGCTTCGTCTTGCCCAATAATCACCTCGCGGTCACCCAATTGTATACGAGCCTCGCCCTCGGTCACGATAAAGAGGTGGTCATGCTCATGGGTGTGCAGTTCCGTTGGCCCTCCACCATTGAGGTCTATATAAGCAATAGCCCCGTCAAGGATACGTCCCATCTCGCCAAAAAGCCTTTTGGCATGGAAGTTAATGTGTCTGGGTGGTGTGACAAACTTGTGCTTGTCAATCGTTTGTCCTTTTGTCGTTGTTGTATTATCCATATTTCGGTTTTGATTTGATTTTTATTTCGTACCTTTGCACTTGAGAAAGTGCGGTGCAAAGGTACAAGGATTCCTTGAACCGTGCAATACTGATTTATAACCAAAAGTGTAGAGGATATGGATGTACTGAGGAAGGAGTTACAGACAGTGTTCCACCGGCATGAGTTCCGGCTATCGGCACTGGATGAAGGTGACATCGAGGCCTGCCGACGGTTTATCGGTGCATCGACTGCCATCAGTCAGGGGTGCGCCATATTGAGCGATCTGGCCACGAACGGCAGTTACTTTGCCATTGGCAGGCTGGTGGACATCTTAGGGCTGCACGGCGAGGTGCCGGAGGAGGAACTGATTGACATCGACGAGGACTTCATCTATCGGCGCATCCACCCTGAGGACCTGGTGGACAAGCGGATGCTCGAACTCCGTTACTTCGAGATGGTGGATGACATGAGGGCCGAGGAACGGCTGAAATACCACGCCACCTGCCGCATCAGGATGCAGAAGGCTAATGGCGACTATACCTATATTCATAATGTGACCCGCATCCAGATGAACGATGCCGACGGACTAATGCGACTCGTTACCTGCCTATACGAACTGTCGCCAGAGCAAGAACCGATTCACGGCATCAATCCCAGTATTATCAATGTAGAGACTGGTGCCGTGCAAAAACTGGCTCTCTATGAAGAACGTTTCAATATCTTGAGTAAGCGCGAGCGGGAAATCCTGCTGCTTATCAAGCAGGGCCTACTCAGCAAGGAGATTGCCGACACGCTCCACATCAGCATCCACACCGTGAACACTCACCGCCAAAACATCCTCCAGAAACTGAGCGTTGACAATTCGATGGAAGCCGTGCAGACGGCCACTGCAATGATGCTGCTATGAAATCTTCGGACAGGTGGTGAAAGTTACGAAAGAGTTACCATTCGTGCAATATCTATTTTGGGTGGAAACTATCTGACGTAAACTTCATCTCAGTATCGGCTTCGCCAATAAAAAAACGACTTTCGTATGTTATCGTCTGTCGTAGTAAAGAATACCGATTGGGTGAAATGATGAAAAGGTGTTGGACAGATGAAAAAAGGATGTCTGTGCTGACACGTCGGCTACAGATTCCCTCTTTATTTCTTACCTTTTGTATATGCCCACTGGTTTATATGTCTACAGATTTCCGTCCAAACTCAATAATAATAGGAATTTCCTTTGTCCTTTCATTTTTTTGTTGTACCTTTGCACCCGAAAGAGAGTCATAGAAAAGGCTGGTGGCTCAAAGTCGGAGTTCATTGAATGCAATTTGTAGCAGAACGTAGAATTGAGAACGGTCTCCAAATCGTAACCCCATTTTTCCTCAATTCCCCAAACTGCCTTTATATAAAGAAATCCTGCAATTTATTACAAAGTTACGAAAAACCGTTCAAATTCTGAGTATTTATTCGCCAACTTTAACTTTTGGAGCAAATAAAACATAAAAGGATAAGTCTATTTGATTAAAAG
>CACXAG010000161.1 GCA_902765585.1 uncultured Prevotellaceae bacterium | reverse complement strand
TGCCTTTCTGCAGACGGTAGAAGGTGCCGTCGGGGCGCAGCATCAGCTTATAGCACCCCTCCTCAGGTACCGAGGTCACCTGGCCCGACACGTCGAGTATCAGCGTCACACCGTCGGCATTGGCACCGCTGGTCACCTGTGTGCGGTCGCTGACACGAGCCACGACATAGAGCGAGTCGCGGTCGTAGGCCATGTCGGCCGTCACACGGGTGCCTGTCTGCGTACCTAATAGTATTTGTGTAGCCGTGCGCGTCTTATAGCCCTCGCCAGCGGTCAGTTTGCCATCGATGGTAGGACTGGCAAAGGGAGCCTGCAGTTGGCGCACGGGGTAGCCCTTGATCATCTCTATGTTGCCGCCGATGCCGCTGACGGCCACCACGATGCCCGTGTCGATGACGGCCAGCGAGTTCCAAAGGCCTTCCTCGTTGGCACCGATGCTGAAGGGCACCGACATGGCTTTGAAGTCACGGGCCTGCTCGTTGCCTACGGCCACGCGCATCTGTTTCTTGCCGTTATGTTCATAGCCCGACTGGTAGCTCATCACCGTCTCGCCCCAGGGCAGCACGCGCAGGTAGGGGGCGCCGCCGGTGGCCGTGGGACAGAAGTTGAAGTTAAGTGTCTTCTCGCGGTTCGGGTCGGTAGCATTGACCCAGTAGTTGTTGTGCCAGTTGTTCTGCAGCGAGGTGCGCACGGTGGTGGGGAAGAAGTCGCCGTAGCCCCATCCGTTGTCCTCGATGATGACGACTATCTGTGACTCGTCCTTGAGCAATACCGGCACGGGCATGCCGTCGCGGGAGCCCTGTCGGTAGCATATCTTCTGGGCCTGACTCCATGTCTGTCCTCCGTCCATGGACCGGCACAGCGATATCTGCTGGTCGTTGTTCGAGGTGTAGGGTCCCTCGTCGGCAAAGTAGAGCTGCAGCTCGCCCGAGGGCAGCTCCAGCATGGAGGGTTCCCAACAGCCGTCGGCAAAGGTGTGCAGGGCGTCGTTGACGAATATCTCGTCGCTCCAGGTCCGTCCGCCGTCAGTGCTCCGCTTGCAGCGTATGCCGAACTTACGTTCCTCGGAATAGGGCGATGTGGGCCGCGGGTTGTAGGCCACGATGATGGTGCCGTCGCTGAGCTGTATGAGGTCGGGCACGCACTCTCTGATGCCCGCGGGGTTGCTCACAATCTTCGTGGCCGAACCCCACGTAGAGCCTTTGTCCTGGCTGAAGGCAATCTTGATGCCGCCGCTCTCGCACACGGCCATCAGACGCCCGTCCTGCAACTCGATGATGCGGGCATAGCCGCCACCGCTGAACACCGTACGCCGCGAGGCCGTATCCCAGAAGATGCGCGACCCGCTGTATGGCTCTAAGGCATGGGCAAATGGCAGGTGTCCATATAGAACTGCCAGCAGAAAAAACAGCCATTTCATTTTCATAATTCTCATACTTTTTTACTTCTGTCGGCAAAGGTAGAATTAAATTGGAATAATCATCGGGAATTTTGTACTTATTATCAGTATTATTGTTTTGATTTCATTACCACAGGTCGAACTCGTAGATGCGGGTGGCATCCATGCCGACGGCCTGGGTGGGACTGACGACATAGAGGCGCACGTAGCGCACGGAGACGGGCAGGAAGCTGCGGTCGACATCGTTCTGGCGGTTGCTGTCAATCATGTCGAGCGTGCGCCACTCCTCCTGGTCGTTGCTGCGGCCTTGCAGGATGCAGGTGCGGGTGATGTAGGCCGGCATTTGTCCTGGCTGAAGGCAATCTTGATGCCGCCACTCTCGCAGACGGCCATCAGGCGGCCGTCCTGCAACTCGATGATGCGGGCATAGCCGCCACCGTTGAACACCGTTCGCCGCGAGGCCGTGTCCCAGAAGATGCGCGACCCGCTTTCCTCCTTGCACCCATGAAGGAGGATCAGACTATGAGCAGCTTCTATCGTCGCCGCTTTATGCACATTCTGCCGCCATTCATCTGCTTCCTGCTGCTCTATTCGCTGCTGCCCCTTTTGTGGGGAGGCATGACGTGGGAGCAGTCGCTCAACGACTTGAAGCTTCTGCCTTTCAACTTCCCCTCGATGGCTGGGCACCTGTGGTTCATGTATCCGCTCATCAGCCTCTATATCATCATACCTGTCATCTCACCTTGGCTGCAGAAAGCTACAGCCCGCGAGGAGCTGACCTTCCTCGGATTCTTCGCGTTTACCACGCTCATTCCCTGGTTCCACCTCTTCGTGTCGCCTGAGCTGTGGGGCGAGTGTTTCTGGAATCAGTTTACGGCCTTCTGGTACTGCTCGGGTTATTTAGGCTACCTTGTCATGGCTCACTACATCCGCGTGCACCTGAAGTGGTCGCGCCAGCGCCGCCTGCGCCTCGGCACGCTGTTCTTTCTCGTCGGAGCTACCTTTACGGCTTGGTCGTTCTGGTGGAAGGGAGTTCCCGGCCAGCCTATCGAGACGCCTCTGCTGGAGTGGAGTTGGGAGTTCTGCACGCCCAATGTGCTGTGTGCCACCTTCGGCCTCTTCCTGCTGTTTCTTGCATAGAACCCAAGAAAGGCAAGGCGCCGGCAGTGGTGACTGAAGTGTCGAAGCTGTCCTTCGGCATGTATCTCATGCACATGTTTTTCCTCGCACCCATCGCAGGCCTCATTATTGGTGGCGACCCTTCAAACCCACTGTTGCCTGTCTGGCTGGCCATCCCCGTCATTGCCTTGCTCAGCTACCTTTGCTGCATCATCACCACAAAGCTGTTATCATTCCTGCCGGGCAGCCGATATTTCATCGGGTATTAAGGATAATCAGCCAACAACGTCCCGGCAATTAGTTAAAATAAGATAATTTTAGTAACCACGTGGGTTACTGTCAGTAACCACCATGGTTACAGGCAGTAACCCACGTGGTTACTTTTTTGGGGAACAGGTAGAGCACCAAATGTCATTTCCATTACTCAAGCGTCCATTTCATGACGTTGGCGGGGGGACGCTGGTGAAGCAACTCGTTCTTCATAAAGTCCATGTAAGGGGCAACATGGGCGAAGAACTGCCGATAATCCTGACAAAGATAGTTCAGGCCAGGCTCGCCGTCGGCTGTCTGACAAAAACGGTCCTTAGGACAGCCGCCGTTGCAGACAAAGCGCCATTGGCAGACCTTGCACTGATGAGGAAGGCGCTCATATTTGTCGCGTCCGAACTGCAACTGTCGTTTGCTGTACATCATCGAGGTGATAGTGTCGCGGTGGATGTTGCCCAGCAGGTACTCGGGAAAAACGAAGTGGTCGCACGAATAGACATCGCCATTGTGCTCAATCACCCCTGCATGGCCACAGGTGGGGCACATGGAGCAAAGGCCGGGTGGCTCACCAGCCCAGCAGGCCAGGGTGGCATCGAACAGCTGCACGAACACCTGCCCCACATCGTGACGCACCCACTCGTCGAAGATGGTACAGCAGAAATGGGCATATTGAAAGGGGCGAACCATAGGAACATCCACCGCCGAACGCCCCTCAACGATAGGGGTAAACTGAATATACTTGCAGCCTATTTCCTTGTAGAAGTGATAGACATCGAGAGGATGGTCGGCGTTGTAGTCGTTCACCACGCCCATCGCGTTCCACTCCACGCCGTGTTTCTGCAACAAGCGTATGCCACGCATCACTTGGTGAAAGGAGGACTGGCCTTCGCAATCACGGCGATAGGCATCGTGCAACTCCTGCGGCCCGTCAATGGAGATGCCAATGAGCCAGTTGTGCTCACGAAAGAAAGCGCACCATTCATCAGTGAGCAGCGTACCATTAGTCTGCAGGCTGTTGTCGATGATGTAGCCCCGACGAGTATAGGGTTCTTGCAATTCCAGCACACGCTTGTAGAAACTCAGCGGACGCAGAAGGGGCTCGCCTCCATGCCATGTGAAGAGCACCTGCGGCTGCGTCTGTGCCTCAATATACTGGCGGATATAAGTCTCAAGTGTATGGTCATCCATCAACATTGATGAATGGTGAGCCTTGTACAGTTCTTTCTTCTCCAGATAATAGCAGTATTTGCAATGCAGGTTGCAAAGACTGCCTACTGGCTTGGCCATCACATAAAGCGGGTGGGAAAAGGGGGCGATGGTGGACATACGCTATAAAATGCTGTTCATCGTGAGACAAACTCTTTTGGCAATACGCCAAAACAGCTTTTGAAACACTTTGCGAAGTAACTGCTGCTTGTAAATCCCACACGCCCAGCCACTTCTGTAATACGGATGCCCTGACGCAAAAGCGTAGCAGCCTGCTCTAAGCTGTAACCGCTCACCTGTGCCGAGGCGCAGAGTGCCGACAGACAGAAAAGCAAAGATACAATTTTTCTCATTATTCAAAACTTACTCTTGTGATAGCTACTACTCCAGTGTTGTGTGGATGTGTGCGAACCAGCGTATAGGTGGCGTCGCTTCGTATCGTACTGCCCGAGGCTACCTCCTTGCCGTCGGCCAGCAGCCGCACGTCGTCGTCGAGCGTGAACTCCAGCGTGGTGCCCGTGCCGCGGTAGGTCAGCAGGTCCTGATAGTAGGCCGAGCGGGTGAGCACTGCCTCGCCGCCACCGATGGTCAGCGTCTTGAACTCAGGATAGATCATACCGTAGAACCGGTAGACCTTCTCTGTGCCCGAACCTGATACCACCCGTATCTCGTGGTCGGCGTTCAGGGCATAGTAGTTCTTCGATACGTACAGTTCGCCGTCTATGTAAACCTTGGCCGAGTCGCTGCCAGCCTCGATACTGAGTCGCTGGCGGGCAGCGTTTACCGTCATCTCGCGACCGTTGTACAGCTGTTTCTCAGGCAGGCACATCACCCAATCGTCGCCCGTGGCCACGGCCACATAGACATTGGGCGTCACCGTGGCATAGATGGCATCTATCGTCGTCACGTCGTCGTACACCACGATGTCCAGCCCCGTGGTGTCGGTCTTCAGCCCACCGCCCATGTAGGTGTCGTAGGTGGTAGCCACGCAGACCACATGGAACGTGCCAGGCACGGCGTAGGAGTAGGTCAGCACACCGCGGTTCACTACCAGACCCGTGTTGCTCGAGTCGCGCAGCTCGTACTGGTGGTCCTTGTCGCCTGTATAGACTACCACCTGGTCGGCCACGCCCGTGAAGCGGATGGTCATCGACTCGTTCACCTCCAGGTGCTGTTTGTCTACCTCTACCATGGCCTGGGGTGTGCGTGCCTCCTGGTTGTCGTTGGCACAGGCTACCGTCAGCAAGGCTCACACTGCCAATAATACGTGTCTCTTCATAAGAAATAACGTTGTTTTCATTCCTTTATTGCAATTGATTTTTCATTTTTCCATCTTCCATCTTCCATCCTCAATCTTCCATCCTCAATATCCCGGGTTCTGTTCTACCACACCGTTGGACATGTCTATCTCGTTCTGAGGTATGGGCATGTGCTCGTGAATACCTTCGCGGAAGTAGAGGCCGCGGCTGTTGGGGCGTGAGCGACCGAAGGTGTGGAGCACGGTGGCGGCACGCTTCTGG
>CACXAG010000160.1 GCA_902765585.1 uncultured Prevotellaceae bacterium | reverse complement strand
CCGCCACCGCCCTGAATGAGCTTGGCAGCCTCGCGAACCATCTGACCGGCATTCAGACCGTGGTCGCTGACCATGTCGTCGCTCATCATGATGCTGAGCTGCGGCTTGTCGTTGTCGTGCGAACCGATGACGCAGAGCAGGGAGCCCTCGACGGCAGCACGAATCTTGAAGGCAAGGTCCTTGGCAGCGGCAGGAGCCATAGGCACCACGGTAGTGATGACGGTGACGCCATTGACGGTGCGGGCCTTCTCCACCAGACGCTGGGCGGCACGCTCGACGGCCTGGGCCTGGAAGCCTTCTATCTGCTTCTTCATGGCGTCGTGCTCGTCGATGTACTTCTGGATGACGCCCTGCAGGTCCTTGGCGTTGTTGAAGAACGACTTGATGTTCTTGAGGATGTCCTCCATCTGGTAGAGACGCTCCTCGCAGTCCTTGCCCGTGGTGGCCTCGATACGGCGGATGCCAGCGGCAACGCTGCTCTCAGAGAGTATCTTGAAGAAACCGATGCGGCCCGTGCTGGTGGCATGGATACCACCGCAGAACTCGCACGACGGTCCGAAGCGTACTACGCGCACTTTGTCGCCGTACTTCTCACCGAAGAGGGCGATGGCACCCAGTTTCTTGGCCTCGTCGAAGGGCACGTCGCGGTGCTCGTCGATATGGATGTCCTGACGGATCATGCTGTTGACCATGCGCTCCACCTCGCGCAGCTGTTGGTCGGTGACCTTCTCGAAATGCGAGAAGTCGAAGCGCAGCGTGTCAGGCGAGACGAACGAGCCCTTCTGCTCTACATGGTCGCCCAGAATCTGCTTTAGGGCATAGTCCAGCAGGTGAGTGGCGGTATGATTGGCAGCCGAGGCGTTGCGCTTGTCAGTATCGACGCAGGCCATGAACTCGGCTGTCGGGTCCTTGGGCAACTGCTTGACGATATGTACCGTTTGGTTGTTCTCGCGCTTGGCGTCGATGATGTTGATGGTTTCGGCCTCGTTGCAGAGCACACCCTGGTCGCCAACCTGTCCACCCATTTCACCATAGAATGGTGTGGCGTCGAGCACCAGCTCATAGAACTCGTTCTTCTTCTGGGTGACCTTGCGGTAGCGCAAAATGTGGCAGTTGTATTCCGTGTAGTCGTAGCCCACGAATTGCTGTTCGCCAGCCTGTAACTCAACCCAGTCGCTGTTCTCGACGGCAGCGGCATTGCGGGCACGCTCCTTCTGTTTCTGCATCTCGACGTTAAACTGCTCCTCGTCAACAATAAAGCCGTTCTCACGACAGATGAGTTCCGTGAGGTCGAGGGGGAAACCGTAGGTGTCGAACAGACGGAATGCCTGAACGCCGTCCAGCTGGTTCTTGCCTTGAGCTTTGAGCTCTTCCATCGCTTTGTCGAGCAGGGAGATACCCTTGTCCAGGGTGCGCAGGAAGCTGTCTTCCTCTTCCTTGATCACCTTGGTAATCAACTGCTGCTGGGCCTTCAGTTCGGGGAAGGCGTCGCCCATCTCATGAACGAGGGTGGGGACGAGCTTGTAGAGGAAACCGTCCTTCTGACCGAGGAAGGTGTAAGCATAGCGTACGGCACGACGCAGAATGCGGCGGATGACGTAGCCGGCCTTGGCATTAGACGGTAGCTGACCGTCGGCAATGGAGAAAGCGACAGCACGCAGGTGGTCAGCGCAGACGCGCATGGCAACGTTGATGTTGTCCTGTTCCTTGCTAATGGGATTCTGAGTCTCCTCCTCGAAGGTGAAGTACTTCAGGCCCGTGATGTCCTGCTCGGCCTTGATGATGGGCTGGAAGACGTCGGTATCGTAGTTGGAGTGCTTGCCCTGCATCATGCGGACGAGGCGCTCGAAGCCCATACCGGTATCGATGACGTTCATGGACAGAGGCTCCAACGAACCGTCAGCCTTGCGATTGAACTGCATGAAGACGATGTTCCAGATTTCAATGACCTGCGGGTCGTCCTGGTTGACGAGCTCGCGGCCCGTTTTGCCGCTGGCAGCCTTCTGCTCGGGGGTGCGAGAGTCAACATGAATCTCGGAGCAAGGTCCGCAGGGACCCGTATCGCCCATCTCCCAGAAGTTGTCGTGCTTGTTGCCGTTGATGATATGGTCCGCGGGCACGTGCTTGGCCCAGTACTTGGCGGCCTCATCGTCGCGGGGGATGTTTTCCTCGGGCGAACCCTCAAAGACGGTGACGTACAGGTCAGCGGGATTCAGCTTCAGCACGTCCACCAGGTACTCCCATGCCATATCGATGGCGCCCTCCTTGAAGTAGTCGCCAAACGACCAGTTGCCCAGCATCTCGAACATGGTGTGGTGATAGGTGTCGTGGCCTACCTCTTCCAGGTCGTTGTGCTTACCGCTGACGCGCAGGCACTTCTGGGTGTCGGCACGGCGACGCGGCTCTGGGTCGCGTGTACCTAATATTATATCCTTCCACTGGTTCATGCCCGCGTTGGTGAACATCAGCGTGGGGTCATCCTTAATCACCATGGGAGCGGAGGGCACGATGGCGTGCTGCTTCTGCTCGAAAAACTTCTTGAACGAATCGCGAATCTCGTTGGCTGTCATCATAATTTGACTATTTTTAATTATCAATTATCCATTATCAATTGTCAATTAGGGCTTCGCCCGCAAATTTGGCTGCAAAGGTACAAAAAAATCAGAATAATGAATGATGAATTAAGAAATATTTTGTATCTTTGTCGCCGAAAATAAACTACATAAACTAAAACGAAGACTTCATGAAAAGACTGATTACCTTGATGTTGCTGCTGGCAACGGTCGCTCTGGCGGCTGATGCACAGCGTGGTCGTGGCGGCAGATACCTGCCGACGCAGGAGGACGACGAGTACTACAGGAGCGAGGAAGCACGACGGGTGGGCGACCAGGTGTTGCTCTACCAGCGCGTGACGGGCGGCTGGCCCAAGAACATCAATATGTCGCGCCCGCTGAGCGACGACGAGCGTGCTCAGGTGCTGCGTGAAAAAGGGCGCCGCGACGACTCCACTACCGACAATGGTGCTACGAACATGCAGATGCGCTATCTGGCCCGTCTCTACCAGGCCACTAAGGACGTCCGCTATCAGGAGGGCTTTGTGCGTGCTGTGGAGTATCTGCTGAGCGGTCAGTACGACAATGGCGGCTGGCCTCAGTTCTGGCCCGAAATGCATGGTTACCAGATACATATCACCTACAACGATGACGCGATGGTGAACACCATGATGCTGTTGCGCGATGTGGCCCAGCAGCAGCCGCCCTATCAGGGACTGGCTGACAAGGCCCTGCGCGACCGTTGCATGAAAGCCTTTGACAAGGGCATCGAGTGTATCTTGGTGACGCAGATGCGCGACAAGGACGGGCGTCTGACCGTCTGGTGCCAGCAACACGACCGCGACACCTACGAGCCGGCAGCTGCCCGAGCCTACGAACTGCCGTCGTACTGCTCGATGGAGAGCGCCACCATTACCAGGCTGTTGATGCAGTTGCCCAACCCCGACGAGCGGGTGAAGCAGGCTGTACATGCCGCCATGGCCTGGTTCGACAAGTACAAGCTGACGGGACTGCGTGTGGTGCGAACGGGGCCCTGGGCCAGTCCTGACGGTGATACCCGTCTGGTCAAGGATGAGACAGCCGGACCGCTATGGGCACGCTATTACGATCTGAAATACTGCGAGCCCTACGTCTGCGACCGTGACGGCCTGCCCCGTCGCCATTTGGAGGACATCGGCCATGAGCGCCGCAACGGCTATGCCTGGTATGGCAACCGTCCGGCAGAACTGTACCCGCTGTATGACGCCTGGGCCAACCAGTACGACCCCCAGCACAAGGTGAGCATCAGCCTCACCACCAAGGGCGCCAACGAGAACGGACTCATCGACATGGACCGTGCGCCCCAGAAAGACCTGGCGGACTTCGATGCCGTCGTCCATGCCGGTGAGCGTATCCAGGATGCCATTGATAAGGCGCCTGCCAAGCCTGAGAAGCCCTATAAGATATTCCTCTGTAAGGGTACCTACAACCAGAAGGTCATCATCGACCGCCCGAACATCGTCCTCGTGGGCGAACAGCGTGACAGCACCATCATCGTGCTGGCTGAAACGGAGGATACGCGCACCGTCAAGGAGTACCACGGACAACCTGTCCATCATGGTACGCTGGTGCTACAGGAGGGTGCTGACGACTGCGTCATCAGCGGCGTGACCGTCTATAATAACTATGGTACGGTGGTGGAACCAGGCAATACCAAGCATCAGATGGCAGTCTATGGGCGGGGCACGCGCACCATCATCATCAACAGCAACATCTGGGCCGACGGCAACGACGCCCTGTCGCTGTGGGCGCAAGATGGAGGCATGTACTACCATGCCGACCTCTTTATCCGCTGTCCAGGTGTCGACTTCCTGTGCCCCAGGGGCTGGTGCTATGCCACCCGCTGTCGCTTCTATGGCGACGGACGTGCCCTGATTTGGCACGACGGGCGTGGCGACAAGGACAAGAAACTGGTCATCACCAATTCTGAGTTCGATGCCAAGCGTCCCACGCCGTTAGGCCGCTATCATCATGACTCACAGTTCTATATCGTCAACTGCAAGCTGTCTGAGAACATCCTCGACCAGAACATCGAACATGCCTACAAGGGACGTACTGCCGAGGAGATGGCCAAGGAGGGCAAGGTCCTTGACCCCTGTCCGTGGGGACAGCGCGTCTATTACTACGGCTGTCGCCGTACAGGTGGCCATAGCGGCTGGCTTGCCGACAACCTGCAGACGGCTCCTGGCAGTCCCGAGTTTCATGGCGTCACCGCCACGTGGACTTTCGACGGCCGCTGGGACCCTGAACAGCGCATCAGGGACCTGTGGAACGTCTTGGCGTATTAATTTGCGTACCACTAACCACTTGGTTCGAAAAAGAATGTTAAATATATTGTTTTTCGATAATTTTTTATTGAAAAAGTTTGGCGGTTCGAAAAAAGGTTCCTACCTTTGCATATCGATAATCGATAAATAATCAATCTTAAACAATAAACGTTATGAGTAAAACAACTGTTTCTAAGAATTTGAAAACCGCCATCAGTTTAGTCATCTTTTTCGCATTTATTGTGCCTAAGATTCTGAAGGACATGCAGAAGCTGAAGGAAGAACAAGAGCTGACCATCTAAAGTCGACACAGCTTATGGGACGTATCGTAGTTAATCTCGATGTAGAAATGGCCAAGCGGAAGATATCCCTTGGCGAGCTGGCAGAGCGTATCGATCTGACGCAAGCCAACCTCTCAATACTCAAGACGGGCAAGGCGCGAGCCATCCGTTTCACGACGCTGGAGGCCATCTGCCGCGAGTTGCAATGCCAGCCTGGCGACATACTGGAGTATCGCGAAGAATAACAGGTGACAGAGACTGCTACCGATGCTTGAAATGCCGATCCCCTGGTCTGCGCCTGTCAGAGAATAGTTGTTCATAGGAAATTTTTCTCGCAGAATTCGGCTATAGGCATCCGGTTGTTTGCCTGTAG
>CACXAG010000159.1 GCA_902765585.1 uncultured Prevotellaceae bacterium | reverse complement strand
TATGAAACGCAAGATCATCATTGGACTTATTGTTGTGCTGGCAGTGGCGGCGGTCGCCATCGTCGGAGCCAGCTTTTACATGCTCGACTATTCGCTGTCGCCCGAGGAGAACAGGACGGACACGGCCTACTGCTTCCGCGTGCAGTTCGAGACGTACCCCGAGACGCGGCCCTGGGTGGACAGCCTGAGGCGCCACCATGCGCTGCGCGACACCTTCGTCGTCGTACCCGAGAGCGGCGAGCGGCTGCATGCCTACTACGTCAGGACGGGCAGCCGGAGGACGGCCGTCGTGGTGCACGGCTGGCGCGACTGTGCCATCGACTTCTTCCACCTGGCCCGCCTCTACGAGCGGGAGCTGGGCTACAACGTGGTGATGCCCGACATCCATGCCCACGGGCTGAGCGAGGGCGAGGCCATCCGCATGGGGTGGCTGGACAGGAAGGACATCATGCGATGGGTCAAGATGTTCCGGACGGACACGATGGTGGTGCACGGCGTGTCCATGGGCGGCGCCACGACGATGATGCTCTCCGGCGACCAGATGCCCGCCGGCATCCGCGACCTCCGCTTCGTCGACGACTGCGGCTACACGTCGGTCTGGGACGAGTTCTCGAAGGAGCTGCGCGAGAAGTTCGGGCTGCCCGAGTTCCCCCTGATGTACACCGCCAGCCTGCTCTGCCGCCTGCGCTACGGCTGGAGCTTCGGCGAGGCGTCGGCCCTGGAGCAGGTGCGCAAGTCAAAGTATCCGATGCTGTTCATCCACGGCGACAAGGACAGTTTCGTGCCCACCTTCATGGTTCACCGGCTCTATGATGCCAAGCCGTCGGAGAAGAAACTGTGGATAGCGGAGGGCGCCGAGCATGCGGAGTCGTACCTGACCCATCCGGCGGAATACACCCAGCGCATCAAGGACTTCTGCCTGAACCCGGAATAAAATAAAGATAAAGAAATAACTTGTGATGATTCTTTGGAAACGAATGTGAATAATAACTACGAACTTATTTGTTTTGATAGTCGCTACAGCGGAATTGAAAAAGTAGATGTATAAAAGGGGTAAAAAGACCAAAAGTTTTGTGCTTTTGGTTTTTTTTATACCTTTGCGCCCGAGAAATGAATACTCGCCATCGAGAGAGTTTGAGATTCTTCAAATTAGCAACTAACAAATATGAAAAGAAAAAATGTTTTGACATGGGCCATGGTGCTTGGCACGATGGTCGGACTGTCGGCGTGCGGCGGCGATGTCCCCCAGGCGCCAATGACATCGTATGAGACGGTGACCATTAAGAAAGAGAACATTACGGTGCCCGTTAAGTTCAGTGCGAAACTCAAGGGTGAGACCGACGTCACCATCACGCCCCAGGTGAGCGGACAGTTGATGAGAATCTGCGTCACGGAGGGTGACCTGGTGAAGAAGGGACAGGTGCTCTTCATCATCGACCAGCGCGACGCACAGCTGGAGCTGGAGGCCGCACAGGCCAGCCTGAAGTCGGCCATAGCCCAGGAGAACAGTGCCAGAATCGAGTACGAGTCGAACAAGAACCTGTATGAGAAGAAGATTGTGAGCAAGTACACCTTCGACACCGCCGAGAATACCTACGAGCAGGCCAAGGCATCGGTGGCACAGTACAGGGCACAGGTGAACCGCGCCAAGGTGAACCTCGGATACTGCACCATCACGGCACCCGTGGCCGGCAGCATCGGCGAAATCCCCGTCCGTGCCGGCGACCAGGTGTCTCCCTCCACCTACCTGACCACGGTCAGCGGCAACGCCAACATGGATGCCGAGTTCTCGCTGCCTGAGACCATCCTCTCCATGATGCTCTCTGAGGGCTTCGGCACCGACCCCAGCGTGTTCGCAAAGCATTCGCCCGATATCAGCTTCGTCATGAAGAGCGGCACGGAGTACGAGCATAAGGGAAAGATTACCCGCGCCACCGGCGTGGTGAACGCCTCCACCGGTACCATCTCGCTGAAGGCCACCTTCCCCAACCCCAAGGGCCAGCTCTACTCTGGCATGCAGGGAACCATCGTCATCCCCATACAGGAAACTGACGTCATGGTGATTCCGCAGGAGGCCGTCGTCAAGCTGCAGGACAAGCAGCAGGTGTATAAGGTGCAGCCCGACAGCACGGCAACGGCTGTCGAGGTGACGACGCAGGACATCTTCGACGGCGAGCACTATATTGCGCTGTCGGGTCTGAACGTGGGTGACAAGATTGTGGCCATAGGTGCCAACAACCTGCACGAGGGACAGAAAGTGATTTTCCCGGAGGCGCCGCAGAAGAAGTGATTAGTGAAAAGTGAAAAATTTGCTACCGCTTTATGAAGAACAATATATTCATTAATAGATACGTGATGGCGTGCGCCATCTCAATCGTGCTGGCGCTGGTGGGCTTCATCTCGATGAGCTCACTGCCCATCGAGCAGTATCCCAACATTGCACCGCCAGAGGTAGAGGTCTCGGCCACCTATAGCGGTGCTGACCCCAAAACCATCATCCAGTCCGTCATCTCGCCCCTGGAGGAGAGCATCAACGGTGTGGACGGTATGGACTACATGGTCTCGAAGGCCACCTCAACGGGTAGTGCGACCATCGACGTGTACTTCAAGCAGGGCGTCGACCCTGACATTGCCACGGTGAACGTGCAGAACCGCGTGTCGAAGGCGCAGTCGCAGCTGCCTTCCGCCGTGGTCAATATGGGTATCGAGACGGAGAAGCGCCAGAGCAGCATCCTGCGCATCATCGGTATACAGTGTACGAACGGCAAGTATGACGACGACTTCGTGTCGAACTACGTCGACATCAACATCAAGCCGCGTATGCAGCGTATCTTCGGTGTGGGCTCCGTGACGTCATTGGGTAACACCTACGCCCTGCGCGTCTGGATGAAGCCCGACGTGCTGGCACAGTACAGCCTGACCCCCGACGACGTCAGCGAAGCCATCAACAGCCAGAGCTTCGTGACCGCTGTGGGTAGCTTCGGCGAGCAGTCGAAAAACAAATACCAGTACTCCATGGAGTATAAGGGTACGCTGAAGGAGGTTAATGAGTTTGAGGACATCGTGGTCAAGACCACCGAAGGCGGTCATGTGCTGCATCTGAAAGACGTGGCCGAGATTGAGATTGGTGCCAAGACCTACAGCTTCATCTCTAACATCAGCGGCCAGCCCGGTACCTTCATGCTGATTTTCCAGTCGCCGGGCTCCAATGCCACGGAGGTCAACCAGCGCATCGACCAGATGTGTGAGGAGATGAAGGCCACGATGCCCGACGGACTGGAGTTCGTCACCTTGCAGAACGCCGACGACTTCCTCTTCGCCGCCATCCATAACGTGGTGGAGACGCTCATCATCGCCATCATCCTCGTCATCCTGGTGGTGTTCTTCTTCCTGCAGAACATCAAGGCTACCATCATCCCGTCCATCTCGGTCATCGTGTCGCTGATGGGTACCTTCGTCATCGTCACCCTGGCAGGATTCTCGCTGAACCTGCTGACGCTGTTCGCGCTGGTGTTGGCCATCGGTACGGTGGTGGACGACGCCATTGTGGTCGTGGAGGCCGTGATGGCTAAGATGGAAAGCGGTGTGACTGATGCCAAGGAGGCTACGCGCCAGGCTGTCGGCGAAGTGTCGATGGCGGTATTCTCGTGTACGCTCGTCTTCATGGCGGTGTTCATCCCCGTCACCTTCATCTCGGGTACGTCGGGTACGTTCTTCACGCAGTTCGGTGTCACCATCGCCTCGGCCGTGGGTCTGTCGTGTCTGCAGGCACTGACCACCTGTCCTGCCCTCTGTGCCATCATGCTGAGGATGACGGAAGGCAAGAAGTCGGGCAAGTCGCTACTATATTATACCAAGAAAGCCTACGACGCCAGCTATAATGCCCTCTTCGACAAATACAGCAAGGCCGTGCAGAAGTTCATCAAGCGTCCCGCTGTGGCTTGGGTGCTGGTGACCGTTGCTGCCGCGCTGCTCATCTTCTTCATGGTGAAACTGCCGTCGGGCCTCGTGCCGCAGGAAGACCAGGGCTGCTTCATGGCTGAGATTAATGCTCCTGAAGGCTACACGCTGGAGCAGACCTACGACCTGCTGAGACAGGTGGAAGAGAGGGTCAAGGCCATTCCTGAACTGGAAAGCTATGCCGTGGTGAGCGGCTATGGTCTGATTTCGGGTCAGGGCTCCAGCTACGGCTTCATCGTGGTCCGACTGAAGAACTGGGAAGAGCGAGAGGGTATAGAGCACTGCATTGACATGGTCATGTACCGTTTTGCCATGGCCTGTTCGGACATCAAGAATGCCAGGGTGATACCGTTCCAGATGCCCCAGATTCCGGGCTATGGTACGAGTAGCAACGTGAACCTCGTGGTAGAGGACCCCACCGACGGCGACCTGTCGGAGTTCTCTAAGAAGACCGACCAGTTCCTCGCCAAGCTCATGGAGCGCAAGGAAGTGACGCTGGCAATGTCCACCTACTCGGAGAAATTCCCGAAGTACCGCGTGGAAGTGGATCCCACCCAGTGCAGCCGCTCCGGCTTGTCAGCCAAGGAAGTGCTGAGCACGCTCGGCAATTACTGCAGCGGCTCGTATGTCGCCAACTACAACCAGTTCGGTAAGGTGTATCAGCTGTGGACTGCCGCTGCCCCGGAGTATCGCCTCGACCCCACGTCGCTCAACAATATCTTCGTGAAGACGAGCAGCGGAAAGATGGCACCCCTCTCAGAGTTTGTTTCGCTGAAGGAGATTGTCGGTCCGTCAAATAACCAGCACTTCAACCTGTTCTCGAGTATCGAGTGTCAGGTAGTTCCTGCCAGCGGCTACAGCGAGGGTCAGGTTCAGGAGGTCATTGCAGAAGTATTCAGGCAGGAGATGCCCAATACGGCAACCTACGAATACAGCAGTATGTCGCGTGAGACCGCCGAGGCAGCTGGTTCGAATACCACTACGCTCATCTACTGCATATGTATCGTCCTCATCTACCTCATCATGGGATCGTTGTATAACTCATGGTTTACGCCGTGGGCCGTGTTGCTCAGTATTCCGTTCGGTCTGATGGGTGCTTTCTGCGTCATCTGGCTTTGCGCCAACATTGGCTTGCAGGGTATGGAGAACAACGTCTACGTACAGACGGGTGTGGTCATGCTGATAGGACTGTTGGCGAAGACCGCCATCCTGATTACCGAGGTGGCCTCTGAGCACCGCAAGGCTGGAATGAGCATCGTTGACTCAGCCTTTGCCGCTTGCCAGGAGCGTCTGCGCCCGATTCTCATGACCGTTATCTGTATGATTGTCGGTATGGTTCCGCTCGCCATTGAGGGCGGTGCCGGTGCCAACGGTAACCGTGCCCTCGCACTCTGCGTCATCGGCGGTATGAGCGTCGGTACCATCTCCCTGCTCTTCGTCGTACCTGCCTTCTTCATCATGTTCCAGAAGATGCACGAGAAGTTCCAGGGCAAAGAAGTAGCAGAAGTGACAAACAACTAAGTATATTTAAAGACCACGAATTTCACGAATGACTCGAATTATTGGTTGTCTGAGAATTCGATTAATTCGAAAA
>CACXAG010000158.1 GCA_902765585.1 uncultured Prevotellaceae bacterium | reverse complement strand
GTACGCGCCCAGTCCAATACAGGCATGAAGTTGTAGCAGATGCAATGGATGCCCTCTGCTGAGAGGTTACGCAGCGACTCCTTGTAGACCTCTATCTGTTCGTCGCGGTCGGGACCGCCATACTTGATAGTCTCCACCACGGGCAGACTCTCCACCACGCTCCAGCGCATGCCATAGCTCTCGATGTATTCGCGCAGGTCGCGGATTTTCTCACGGGTCCATACCTGGCCCAGGGGTACGTCGTGCAATGCGGTGACGATGCCCTCAACACCGATTTGTCTCAGTTGTGCAAGTGTGATCTTGTCTTTCTTGCCAAACCATCTCCAAGTTCTTTCCATAGTTCTTAAGTTTTTATTCGTTATGACGATATATTGTTATACGTTATTTCAATTCGTTGTTTTATTCGTAGCGCATGGAGCGTGCCGGATGGATGTGCGACACCAGGTAGCTGGGAGCCACCAGCACGAAGACCGATACCAGCAAAGTGACGACATTGAGAATGACGATGACGGGAATGTTCAGCTCCATCGGCGCCGTGTCGACATAGTAGTTGGCGGGGTCGAGGTGTACCAGTCCTGTCTGTTGCTGCAGGACCACCAGGCCAATACCCAGGACGTCGCCCCAGAGCAGCCCTCGTCCTATGATAAAGGCTGCAAACCACAGAAAAGTGTGGCGCACGGTATCGTTGCGCATGCCCAAAGCCTTCAGGATGCCTATCATCTGTGTACGTTCAAGGATAATGATGAGCAGTCCGCTAATCATGGTGAAACCAGCCACACAAATCATCAGCACGAGGATAATCCACACGTTGATGTCGAGCAGCGAGAGCCACGAGAAGATGTGCGGATAGGCGTCATGGATAGTCTGCGACGTCATAATCTCACCATATTGGTCACGCTGGCGGTTGACCTTCTCTACGAACTGCGTGGCAGTCTCATCCAGCCTGTCGAAGTCACTGACCAGCACCTCTGCACCCGAACATTGGTCGTTCTTCCAGCCGTTCAGCTTGACGGGGGTGGGGAAGTCGGTAAAGCACAGCGTCTGGTCAAACTGCGTCATGTTGGTCTGATAGATGCCCTTGACGGTAAACTTGCGGGCCCGTGCATCCTCGTTGCCAATAAAGTAGGCAAAAACGCGGTCGTCGACTTTCAGCTTCAGTTTGTCGGCCATCATCTGCGAGATGAGCAACTGGTAGCTGGACTTCTCGGTGGAGAACTGCGGCATTTCGCCTTCTACGAGGTTCTCGCGTAAGAATTCCACGTCGTAGTCAGCGCCAACGCCTTTGAAGGCCACCCCCAGGAAGTCGTCGTCGGTCTTTAGCAGCCCCTGTGTCATGGAGAAACGTGCCACATGGCGTACACCCGGTATGTCGTGCATGACCTGCATCAGCGAGTCGCTGATACTGATAGGTACGGGCATGGTCTCGTCGTGTGCCAGAAAATTGGTGACCTGTATGTGACTTCCAAAGCCCACAACCTTGTTGCGGATGGTATGCTTGAAACCGAATACCACTGACACGGTAACAATCATGACCGCCAGTCCGATGGCCACACCTATCGTGGCAATGAGGATAGCCGGACGGCTCACCTCCTGCTGTCCACCGTCAGAGCGGTATATCTTGCGGGCTATGAAAAGAGGAAGATTCATTAAACGTTGAACATTGAACGTTGAACGACAAATGCAGGACGCTGGACTTTAAACGGTGCGGCCAGGGTATGCCTCCAACGCCTTGCGAAGTACGAAGAGGGCACGCTCCAGGTCTTCCTTCTTCAGGACGTAGGCGATACGCACCTGATCGATGCCGGCACCCGGAGTGGTATAGAAACCAGCGGCAGGAGCCATCATGACCGTCTCGCCCTCGTAGTTGAACTCAGCCAGACACCAGCGGCAGAACTCCTCAGCACTGTTGACTGGCAGCTTGGCCACCGTATAGAAGGCACCCATGGGGATGGGCGAATAGACACCGGGTATGCGGTTCAGTCCGTCGATAAGGCACTTACGACGCTCCACGTATTCGTCGTAGACGTCGCGAAGGTATTCTTCGGGGGCGTCGAGCGATGCCTCAGCGACAATCTGTCCGATGAGGGGAGGAGAGAGGCGGGCCTGACAGAACTTCATCACCGCCTTGCGCACCTCCTGATTCTTGGTGATGAGCGCTCCGATGCGGATGCCGCACTCAGAGTAGCGCTTCGAAACGGAGTCGATGAGGATGACGTTCTGCTCAATGCCTTCCAAATGGCAGGCAGAGATATAAGGTGAACCTGTATAGATGTATTCACGATATACTTCGTCGGAGAAGAGGTACAGGTCGTACTTCTTCACAAGGTCGCGAATCTGGTTCATCTCACGGCGCGTATACAGATAGCCTGTCGGATTGTTGGGGTTACAAATCATGATGGCCCGTGTGCGGTCGTTGATGAGCTCCTCAAACTTCTCCACCTTCGGCAACGAGAAGCCTTCGTCGATGGTAGTGGCTATGGTGCGAATCTTGGCTCCTGCAGAGATGGCGAATGCCATATAGTTGGCATAGGCTGGCTCAGGGACGATAATCTCGTCGCCCGGGTTCAGGCATGACAGAAAAGCAAACAGGACAGCTTCGCTTCCACCCGAGGTGATGATGATGTCGTCAGCGGTCACTTTGATGTTGTATTTCGCGTAGTAGTCGACCAGCTTTTCACGATAGCTCAGATAGCCCTGCGATGGTGAATACTCGAGGATGTTGCGGTCAATCTGCTTGAGGGCGTCCAGACCCACCTGCGGTGTGGGCAGGTCAGGCTGACCGATGTTCAGATGGTACACCTTGGTACCACGTTTCTTGGCTGCTGCGGCAAGTGGAGCGAGTTTCCTAATTGGCGACTCGGGCATTTCCAGTCCGCGAACTGATATTTCCGGCATTGTTGTCAAATTTACGTAAATCGGCTGCAAAGGTACTAATTTTAAGTGAAAAGTGAAAAGTGAAGAGTGAAAAATTTACTCCTGTCATTAAATATTTGTAAATTAGAATGGCGGATTGTGTTTTTTTTTGTACTTTTGCCCACCAAAATGAAGTAAAGGTTGTATGAACTACGAAGAAATGTTGGCAGCCCGCAACGAGGGTAAAGCACATAAAACCAATCTTCCCATCGGCAACTACTACCGTGAGCAGACTGATGGTAAGTGGCGTGGGGTGGTTGACGTGCATGTAGCGCTGAGGCAGAATCTGGTGTTTTCCAAGGCACTGGAGGCCGAGTGTGAGCAGAACAAGGTGCTGAACCACGCCCACCAACTGCATTTCACGCTGGTCAAGGAGCATGGGGAAACCAAGCGGCTGGAACTGGCTGTAGGCCATTTCCTGACATTCGAGCAGCTGCTGAAGGACAACCCCGCTGTTGTTGCCGGCAAGGACTTCCTGGATAATGTGCTGAAAGACCTGGTGGACATCACCACTTATTTGCACCAGCAAGGTATCAGGCATCTCTGCTATTCTCCCAGGACGGTTTTTGTGCGTAAGGGCGACCTTGCCGTCATGCTGCTCTCGCACGGCTCTTTCTACCAACAGATGACCGACCAACAAGCCTTTTATGGGGACGACGCCCAGTATGTAGCCCCTGAGGTGTTGGAAGGCGGCATCGTTGACGAACGTAGCGATGTGTATGGCATCGGCCGTTTCCTGCAGAGCCTGATGGGACAGTCGGACCTGCCCATCGAATACCGCTCTGCCGTCAAGAAAGCCGTCAGCGAGTTGCCCGATGATCGTTACGACACTCCGGAAGACCTACAGAAAGCTATCATGAAACGACGCAGTTCTATCCGCTCTGCCGTGACAACCGTGCTGGCTCTGGTGGCTGCCTTGATTTGTGTAGGCATCTATTTTGAGATGGTTCCTGAGACCAACCCGGTGGAGTTTGTCAAGCCTGCCCCCCGTGAGCCGATTGACGACCTGCTTGACGATGGCATCACCCCCGAAGAGTTAGGTCTGGGCGGCAGCGGTGCCACTGAAGAGGACGCTCAGCCCGACAAGCGCGACTACGATGCTAAGGCCGAGGAGATATTCCGCAAGAAATATGAGAAAGAAGCCGACCGCATCCTCTCCAAAATATATAATAATGATTATATGAGCAACAGCGAGAAGAAGTTCATGTCGGAGAGTGAGTCGACGATAGACGAACTGATGAAGGTGCAGGACGAGATGACTGCTGAATCGGGATTGTCGCCTGAGCGTGCTCGGGTGATATCGTCGCAGATTATCGAGCGTATCACGGAGCAGAAGAAGAAAGCCCTGGGTGGCACCAACAGCCGGGGCATACAGAAAAATTAAATATTAAACATTAAATATTAAATATTTACAGTAAACATTTAAAATTAAACAAGATATGAGATCAAGAACAGCTATATGGTTTGAGTGCAAGATTGGCTACGAGAAAGTGATGGAAGACGGCTTGCAGAAGAAGGTTACGGAGAGTTACGTGGTGGACGCCCTGTCGTTCACCGAGGCTGAGAGTCGTATCATGGAGGAGATGTCGAGCTACATCAGTGGCGAGTTTACCATCAAGGACATCAAGATAGCCCCCTACAAGGAGATTTTCTTCTCTGACGAAGAGATGGCTGACCGCTGGTATAAGGCCAAGCTGCAGTTTATCACCATCGACGAGAAGACGGAGAAGGAGAAGCGCTCCAACGTCAACTACCTCGTCCAGGCCGGTACGCTGAAAGGTGCCGTGGGCAACATTGAGAGTGTGATGGGTACAACGATGATAGACTATGTCATCGCGTCCGTTAACGAAACCACGCTGATGGATGTCTTCGAATACGGCAAGAATGCGAATGCCGAGGACGCCAAACCCGAATTTGAACAGCAGTAATATGGACTACGACGTAAAGGGTCATCTGAAGCAGGTGCTGGCCGATTTGCCGCGGGGCGTACATCTTGTTGCTATCAGCAAGTACCATCCTAACGAGTATATCGAGGCTGCCTATGCTGAGGGACAGCGCATCTTTGGCGAGAGTCACGAGCAGGAACTGCGTCACAAGGTGGAGACGCTGCCCAAGGACATCTATTGGCATTTCATCGGTCACCTGCAGACCAACAAGGTGAAGTATATTGTCCCTTATATCACGATGATAGAAGCCGTGGATTCACTGAAACTGCTGAAGGAGATTGACAAGCAGGCTGCCAAATGTGGACGCACCATTGCCGTGCTGCTGGAACTGCACATCGCTGAGGAAGAGACCAAGTATGGCCTGACGCCCGATGCCTTGTGGCAGTTGCTGGCTGAAGGTAGCTGGCGCCAGCTGCAGCATGTGCGCATCTGCGGACTGATGATGATGGCTTCCAACGTGGACGACATGCAACAGATACGTTCGGAGTTCCGTCAAGGCCGCGAACTGTTCTATCAGGTCAAGGAGCAGTATTTTGCTGATGTCGACTACAGGGTAGCACCATGGTACGCATCGGTACGACTATCTTCGGTCCAAGAGTTTACTAAGCAGATACTGGCCGCGCTTCATGCTGCCCCAATGGATGGCATGGGCGGGACAATGATGATAACACGCCAGACAATTCGTGCACCGTCCGTTGTGAATCCACACGGGTGGTGCTCCTTTGATGTCACAGACTGGGCATAGCTTCTGGCACAGTCCGCATTGGATGCAGGCCTCCTGGTCCACCCAGAAGTGCTGGTCGGTGATTAGGTGCTTGTTGTAATAGCCGCCAATGATATAGGTATAGGTGTAGGGAATGGCACCCTTCACCAGTTCCTCGACGCCGCGCTGGCGCTCTTGGATGACTTGGCAGATGTGCGTCATGCGCTGACGGGCAGCCTCGACCTTCTGTCGCGCCTTCTCGTCGGTATCCAGATGCAGGAATGAGAAGCAGACATTCGACTCGGGCATCACCACGGCAAAGCGGGCATCGGTATGCAGGCCCTTCTTGCCTAATTCTTTATCGAAGATGCGCATGGCGTAGCCCATGTTGTCGCCACAGGTTGTCAGGGCATAGCAGTAACCTACATGCTCGAACGTCGTCTGACGGATAAATTCCCGGACGATGCGCGGTGGTTGCCAGCCGTGCGTGGGGAAGCAGAATCCCAGGCGCTCGCCTTCCTTCAGCACGTAGGGCTCGGCATGGCCGAGTTCATCGGGTATATAGCGAAGCTCCTCGCCCGTGGCTGTTGCCAGTTGCTGAGCTGCCCACTTGGTATTGCCTGTTCCAGAGAAATAGAATATCATGTATAATTCACTAATTCTTGATAAAAAATCAGATACGCTCTACTTGCTTGACACCCTTGACGGTACGCAGTTTTCTGAGTAGACCTTCCAGCCGGGTGTTGTCGTCAATCATGATGGAGAGGTTGCCGCTGAAGAGTCCGTCGTGTGAGTCAATATTGATGGAACGCAGGATGAGCTTCTCGTCCTTGGAAATGATGCTGGTCAGGTTGTTGACGATACCGATATCGTCGTTACCCACGACACGCAGCGTGATGGCATATTGCGACGCACCCTTGCCGCTCCACTTGGCCTTGACGATGCGGTAACCGAAGCGCTTGCGCAGCTCAGGGGCGTTGGGACAGTCCATGCGGTGGATCTTGATACCTCCGCTGATGGTGACGAAACCGAAGACAGCATCGCCATAGATGGGCTGGCAGCAGCGTGCCAGCTGGTAGTCGATGCCTTTCAGGTTGCGGTCTATCACCAGCACGTCGTCCTGTACGACATTCCCCGGCAGACGGCTCTCGTCAAGCACGAAGTGGGAGGCACTCTCAGCCACGTTGTTGCCTGTTATGGGCTGGTCGCCCTGTTGCAACTCGGCATAGCGGTCCAGCACGTAGCCGGCATCCAGTTCTCCGGAGGCTATCTGGCGGTAGAAGTCGCTGACCTCCTTGAAACCTAACTTGCGGATGAGCGTCTGCATCAGACTGTCGTCCATCTCCATCTTGCGGTTCTTGAACTTACGCTCCAGCGTCTCCTTGGCAAACAGACCCTCCTTGACCTGTGTCTCCTTCAGCGCCAGACGTATCTTCGACTTGGCACGTGACGTCTTGACAATGTTCAGCCAGTCTTGCTTGGGCTTCTGGTTGGCAGCGGTCAGTATCTCTACCTGATCACCGCTCTGCAGTTGCTGCCGCAGTGTGACCACACGTCCGTTGATGCGTCCGCCCGTACATTGGTTACCAATCTTGGAATGGATATGGTAGGCGAAGTCCAGTACCGTCGCGCCCTTGGGAAACTTGAAGAGGTCGCCCTTGGGTGTGAACACAAACACCTCGTCCTCGTAGAGGTCCATCTTGAACTGATCCATAGCATCCAGACCGTCACTGGTCTCCAGCATCGTGCGGATGTTGGTAAGCCACTCGTCCATGCCGGCATCACCCTTGACGCCCTTGTAGCGCCAATGGGCAGCCACACCACGCTCTGCCACCTCGTCCATGCGCTCCGTACGGATTTGCACCTCCACCCATTTCTTGTCGGGACCTAACACGGTGATGTGTAGCGATTCATAACCATTTGATTTCGGCACACTTATCCAGTCTCGTAGACGCTTTGGATTAGGCTGGTACATGGAGGTGATGATGGCAAAGGTTTGCCAGCATTGGACTGCCTCGCGATGGTGCAACTCTCTCTCATCTACCTTCTCTCCACTTTCCTCTAATATAACTCGAATGGCAAACAGGTCATAGACGCCCTCGAAGGGACACCTCTGTTTCTTCATCTTCTGCCAGATGGAGTGGATGGACTTGGTGCGTCCCTTGATGTGGAACTTCAGCCCCGACTCCTTCAGGCGTTCCTCGATGGGCTTGATAAACTGCTCGATATACGCATCGCGACTCTTCTTTGTCTCGCTCAGTTTGTCCTTGATGTGATAGTAGGCGTCGTGCTCCATGTACTTCAGCGACAGATCCTCCAGCTCCGACTTCAGCTTGTAGAGTCCTAACTTGTGGGCCAAGGGCGCATACAGGTAGGCGGCTTCCTCGCTGACCTGATGCTTGGCTTCCGTCTGTTCCGTGTCACGAATCTGGCGCATCAGGTTTACGCGGTCGGCTATCATGATGAGTATCACGCGCATGTCCTCGGCAAACGACAACAGCAGGTTACGGAAATTCTCCGATTCAATGACCGGATTCTTCTTGTAGAGCTGCTGGATGCGCCCTAAACCGCGCAGGATGCGTGCCACCGATTCGCCAAAGTCACTCTGCACGTCGTCCACTGTCAGGTAGCCTTCCTCGACGCTGGGGCGCAGCAGGATGGCAATGACGGCATCACGGCGTAGGCCAATCTCCTCCACCACCAGTTGGGCCGTCTGCAGTCCGAGCAGGATGGGGTTCAGACCGAAGATGTTCCGCGTCAGCTGGTGCCGCTCAATGGCGTTCATCAGGTGCTGGCGCAGACGGGCCATGTCCGTATCCTCCAGCGAGTTCTCTATCTGTTCGTAGATGCTGTGGTACAGCGTCAACGCTTGTTCTCTCTCTTCTGTGGTAAATGCAAAAGTCTTCATATCGCAGGCAAAAGTACAAAAAAACGAGGGAAATGCAAAAGAAATCCCGATTTATTTGTACCTTTGCACCCGATAATAGAAACAAATAAAACAAACGAAAAATGATGAGAAAACTAATCTTGACTCTTTTGACCGTATTGCCCATGTCGATGATGGGTCAGTATCGTTCGCTGGTGTGGTCTCCTGACAATGGCGATGGCACCTACACCAATCCCGTCATCAATGCCGACTACAGTGACCCCGACGTCTGTGTAGGACCCTCTGGCGAGGACTACTACATGACGGCATCGTCGTTCCAGTGTACGCCTGGCTTGCCCATCCTGCATTCGAAGGACCTGGTGAATTGGGAGATTGTCAACTATGCCTTGAAAGCGCTCTATACGGGCGATAGCAAACTGACAGAGCATTTCAGCACACCGCAGCACGGAAATGGCGTATGGGCTCCCAGCATCCGCTATCATCAGGGCGAATACTATATCTATTGGGGTGACCCTGACTTTGGCGTCATGATGGTGAAGACCAAGCATGGCGACCCTGCTGGCGAGTGGGAGCAGCCTGTCTGCGTCATCCCTGGCCAGGGATATATCGACACCACGCCCTTATGGGATGAGGATGGCCGTTGCTATCTGGTGAATGGTTGGGCCAATTCGCGTTCCAAGTTTGCCTCCGTACTCACCGTACGCGAGATGTCGTCCGATGGTACAAGACCCATTGGCCAGCCCGTCATCGTGTTCGACGGCAACGGTACGGAGAATCGTACCTGTGAAGGTCCTAAGTTCTACAAGCGCGACGGCTGGTACTGGATTATGTGCCCTGCCGGTGGCGTGCCTGAGGGTTTTCAGTTGGCTATGCGTTCCAAGTCGCCCTACGGAGACCGCTATCAACGGACCTCACCAGGGAGCCTGGGTACATAATAAATATGGTGAAGACTGGTTCATCCACTTCCAGGACAAGGAGGCCTACGGTCGCGTAGTACACCTGAATCCTGTAGATTGGAGCACGGGCTGGCCCATCATGGGTAAGAAGGGACAGCCTGTCACCACTTACAAAAAACCGCAGTCGTCCAGTTCCGTCATCGTCAACCCCGTCGAGAGTGACGAATTTAACGCTACAACAGTTGGTAAGCAGTGGCAGTGGCAGGCCAACTACGACGAGAAGTACGGTGTACCCACTGCCTTCGGTACTTTCCGTATCTACTCCTATAAACTACCTGAAGCCTCCAATAATATCTTCCTCGTTCCCAATATGTTATTACAGAAGACTCCTGCTGACGAGTTCAAGGCCACCGCGAAGATTCGCTTGACGTCAAAGGCGGACGGACAGATGGGTGGTCTCATCATGATGGGACTCGACTACCAGGCATTGGTTGTCAAGCGTGTCGGTAAGGAGTTCCAGTTGCTGCAGCTCACCTGTAAGGATGCCGACCGTGGGAAGGCCCAAGAGGAAAAACTCATCACCACCCTCAAGCCCACTGCTGAGGATAAGGTCGACTACAAGCCTGGCATTCATGAG
>CACXAG010000157.1 GCA_902765585.1 uncultured Prevotellaceae bacterium | reverse complement strand
GAGAAATCCTTGACGATGTCACCCTCGTGTGTGTAATCGATGGCAGCGAAATATTTCACCGACTTCGTACCACCCGACACGTCGGCTGTCACGTTGTATGACATGGCAGTTTTCTTGAACATTTCCTCCTGCCAGTCAACGTTGGGGTAACGGTCCCATTCTGTTGAATTAGCAGGATAACGGTACTTTGTGATGGTTTCCATGTCCTTGAAGGCGCCCCAGGAGCCCGCATTGAGGGGCGTCTCGCGCTGGATGACGTCGTTCTTGATAATAAAGGTATCATAGGAATCGTACTTCTCAGGCAGCTTCGACACAACTTTCATAGTGCTGTTGGCCTTGATGTGTACCTGAGCCTTACCCTCCTGACCACGCTTGGTGGTAATCAAGATGACACCGTTAGCACCTTTCACACCATACACAGCCGTGGCGGAAGCATCCTTCAGCACAGAAATGCTCTGTACGGAGCTCAGGTCCACCGTGTTCATGGGACGCTCGACACCGTCCACCAGAATCAGCGGGTCAGCACTACCGGACAACGTGGCAGCACCACGAATCACGATGTGCGGATCCTCCTCACCAGGCAGACCGGAAGATGCCATTGTGGTAACACCAGGCAGGTTACCAGTAAGGGCTGCACCCAGCGAGGGTAGTCCGCTGTGACGCTCCAGCGTCTTGGAGTCGGTCTGCGTGATACTACCGACCACAGAAGCCTTCTTCTGTTGGCCGTAACCCACGACGACAACTTCACTCAACTGGGCAGCATCTTCCTTCAGGACAATCTTGAAGTCCTTCTTGCTGCCAACTTTTACCTTCTGGGTGACCATACCTACGTATGATATGACCAGCACACTGTTCTGGTTGGGAACGGTTAAATGGAAATTTCCGTCGAAATCGGAAATGGTTCCAACACCGCTTTTGCCATCCAGAGTCACAGAAGCTCCGATAACGGGTTCACCGCTATCGTCGACAACGGTTCCCGACACGGTAATTCCCTGCTGGGCGTTGGCCGTTAGGGCCAGCATCAGCACGAGAACCAGCGTTGAGAACGCTCTCTTCACGAATTGGTTTTGTTTCATTTGCGTTAATAATTAATAATATAAAAATTTTAGCGCAAAATTAAACGTTTTTTTCATTTTAGGGTTAGAAATATGTTTCATGAACTTTCGAAAACCGTTCAAACCCTACGGAAAAGATAATAGAAAAACTAAAAGAATAACATAATAAATAATAAAAAGACAAAGAACGGCATCATTTCTTATTTTTTCAATTCTTCAATTTTTCAATTCAAGTTTCTCAAGTTTTGCTTTACCACAGATTGCACAGATTTCTCAGATTTTGGCTGCGCGTTGACGATGCTATTGCGCAGATTACATTTTGATTTCTCAGATTATTGTTGCGTATGGAATCCGTGTAATCCGTCGCTTTGCGACAAAATCCCTATAAAAGAATCTGTGCCCTCTGCGTAATCTGTGGTCGTTATTATACATGCGAAAGTTGTATTTTTTAATTTTTAAATTCTTCAATTCTTCAATCCTTCAATCCTTCTTCCGGTGTGTCTCTGCGTATTCGGAGGGAGACATGCTGTAATGCGCCTTGAACGCCGTGGAGAAATGTGCCTGGTCGTTGTAACCCACACGGTCTGCCACCTGCGACACATTAATCCTGCCCTCGCGGAGCAGCCTGGCGGCTTGCTCCATGCGGAGGTTACGCAGGAACTTGCCACTCGAAATGCCGGTAATCTCCTTCATCTTGCGATGCAGCTGAGCACGGCTGATGCCCACGTCCACGGCTAAGGAATCGACATTGAAGTCGGCCTCGGACATGTGGGCATTCACGGAACGCATGATACGGTCCATCAAAAGCTCGTCATTACCCTTGACCTCAATGTTCACGACACGGTCTTCCTGCTGGACGGCACCGCTGAACTTGCCGCGCAGCCTGCGCACGTTGTCAATCAGATTGTCTATCTGGATATGTAGTTCCTCCATATTGAAAGGCTTGGCCATATAGGCGTCGGCACCAGACTTCAGACCCTCCAACTTGTATTCCACCTCTGCCTTCGAAGTCAGCATAATGACCGGAATCTGTGAAATTTGCGGGTTGTCCTTGATGCTTTTCAGCAACGTGATACCGTCCATTTCCGGCATCATCACATCGCTGATAACCAGGTCGTACTTACCTGTCAGCAGGGCCTTCAACGCTTCCTTGCCGTTGGGCACATGGTCAAAATTGTAGCGATTGCCCAGCTCGCTGATGATGTAGTCGGCAATCTCGGGGTCATCATCCGCTATCAGAATTCGGAATGCGCTGAAGCGCTGCTTGTTGCCATTGCCTTTCGACAGCACTTGGCAGGCGGGGCTGTCCGTCATGATTTGTTCGGGTTTCAGGTGCGCATTGCCCTTGGGCAGGGTCACGCAGAACAGGGCGCCCTTGTCCAGGCTCTTGGCCTTGATCTCACCCCCATGCAGCTGGGTGATGGAACGGCAGAGGTTCAGTCCTATGCCTGTGCCCATGATGCCTAAGTCCATGGAAGTACTGCCTTGAAAGAAGCGGTCGAACAGATGGTTGACATCTTCCTCTTTCAGGCCGATGCCATTGTCTGTGACCTCAATCTGCACATCTTTTTCCGTCTCTCTGAGCACTACCTTCACCTCGCCGCCGTCAAATGTGAACTTGAAGGCATTCGTCAGCAGGTTGTTCACGACCTTGTCGAAGTGGATGCGGTCTATCCATGCCAGCACATGGTCCTTCTCGTGTTCGAAGGTGAAGGTGATGTTGCGCTGTCCGGCACTATACTGGTATAATTTGCAGATATTCCCGACGTAATCGACCATATTGGTCTCCCGGCAATGCAGCTGCAGCTGGTTCTTGTCGATGCGTCGCTCGTCTAATATCTGGTTCACTAACAGCATCAGACGGTTGGCGTTCCTGTCAATGGCCTCAATAGAAGGTTGAATAGTTGAAGCATTGAAGGATTGAAGTTCTGCCACATCCTTGAACTTTTCAATTTTTAGATTTTTTAATTTTCCCGCTGCTCCCATAATCAGTGTTAGAGGCGAACGGATGTCGTGGGTTGTATTGATGAGGAACTGCATCTTCTCCTCGTCCAATTGCCTGTTAGTCCTGCGCTTCCAGTACAAGGCAATGAGGATGATGGCACCTATTAATAATAAGGTATAGAGCGTGTAGGCCCAGAACGAGCGATACCAGGGCGGCGTCACACGCAGCGTAATGGTCTTCGTCGGAGAATAGTTGCCGGCAGACAATGCCCGTACTTCAATGGTGTATGTCGTAGGCCTCAGGTGGCTCAGATGAATGCTGTTGCGTCCTTCAGCATTCTGAATCCACTCGCCGTCGTTGATGCGGTACTCGAAGATGATGCTCTCGGGATTGACATAGTCTAACAGCGAGAACTCCAGTGAAATGTAGTTGTCCAGGTACGACACTTCGTAGTGGTCGGTCTCTATGACGGGGCCTTCAGCTACCCGGCTGCCCTCCGACTGCGTCATGTTGTTGATGGGACTGCCTGCAATGAAAAAGCCCGTCAGCTTCACCTCCGGCAATTCCTTGAGCACGCCGATCGTCTCAGTAGGCTTGAACACGGTGAGGCCGTCATTGTTGGCAAAGTAGACCATGTCGTCGTCGGCATGCAGACCCACGCCGCTGACATACTCCTTCATGGTCAGTCCGTTACCAATGAAATGGCCGATGAACTGTTTTTTGCGGATGTCATATTGCCACAGCCCCATCGTCGTCGCGCACCAGATGTCGCCATCGTTTGCCTGTACAATGTAGCCCACAACCCTATTGGCAAGACCGTCGCCGCCAGGGAACAGGCTTGCCTTCTGGTCGCCCGGCTTGTACTGGTAGAGGCCCTGTTCCGTGCCTATCAGGATGGTGCCGTCCTTGGTCTCGCAAAGCGAGTAGCACACCATGTCATCCAGGATGCAGTCCCAGCCGTAGGGGCGGAAACTCTCCGTCTTCGGGTCGAAACATGATACGCCTATCGACGTGGCCAGCCAGACGTTCCCTTTCCGGTCGGGCATCATGGCCATTATCCAGTTGTTCCACAGGTGCCCCTTCACAGGGCTGGTCTCTGTGGACAGGTAGTTCTTCAGCGTCCGCTTCTCGGTATTGTAGATACAAAAACCCCTGGAATAGGTGGAGACAAACAGGTTGCCATTGCCGGCATCCGTTATGTCGTTCAGCTTTTCACAGACAAAGGTTGCCATGCGCTGCGACTTGCCCGTCAGCGGGTCGTACTCATACAACGCCTTGTCCGTGCCTATCCAGTAGCGGCTCTTCTTGTCACGATAGATGAATTCAGCACCTACGGGAGATTCGGGATGAGCCACGATGCGCCCACGACGGTCATAGCCATACACGCCGTTGCCCTGAACCGTACACCACATCATACCCTGGTCGCCTTCACAGATGGACGTCACCGTCGAACTGATGCGGTAGCCCTGTGCTGAGAAGCTCCACGACGAGAACTGCGACTTCGTACTGGGAATAATCACCAGTCCTTTCGACTGGCAGCCCAGCCACATATTGCCCAGACGGTCTTCGTAGATGCTCCACACCTTGGCCGTGTTCAGGTCCACGCCGCGCAGGCTGTACTCCACACGGGCCAACTTACGGCTGTTCTTGTCCAAGCAGAACAGACCGTCGCCACGAGTGCCTATCAGGATATTGCCCTGACGGTCCTGGAAGGCGGTGCACATCACCTCGTCGCTGCCCAAGGCCGACATGTCTATGTCGGCATCCTTCATCTCGCCCTGATAGTACGAGCTGATGCCGTGCAGGCTGATAATCAGCACTTCACCGTTCATCTCCAAGATACGAACCACCATGCCCTTCTTGACAAAGAACTGATGAATGGTGCCTTGGCTGTCTTTCATGGTCACCTCCTCGCCATAGCCACACTTCCAGAATCGACCCTGGCTGTCCTCAAACATCTGGTTGTAATACCAGTTGCCCGTACCAGTGGTATATCCGTCGGGAATCTTCCTCAGCGTGTCAGCAGAGAGGGTATAGAGTCCCCTGCCCGAAGTGCCTATCAGGATTTCACCATCCTTTCGCTCCAAGAGAGAGGTCACACGCGGCTTCATGCGGTCGGGAAACGGGTAGCGCACAAAGCGGTCAGCCACATAGTCGTAGCGTGCCAGGCCCAGTCGCGTGCCAACCCACAGCCGTCCCTGGCTGTCGCACAAGAGGGTAGGGACAATGTTGCTTTCAATGGAGTAGGGGTCGCCAGGCGTTGACAGGTAGGTGGTAAACCGGTATCCGTCATACCTGTTGACACCATTATCGGTGGCTATCCAAATATATCCGTACTTATCCTGGCAAATATGGTTGATGTGTCCACTCGAGAAGCGTTCAGAGGGGATAAATTTTCCAGCCTGACCGTATGCCAGACAAGAAACAAATAACGCTGCAAATATTAAAAATTGTCGCATGTCTTTTCAATTTTGCGACAAAATTACAAAATTTTCTACAAATGACCATAGGTTTTTGTCTCAAAATGCTAAAACAGCATACAAAACGTTTCTTTTCTCAGAACTCATGTG
>CACXAG010000156.1 GCA_902765585.1 uncultured Prevotellaceae bacterium | reverse complement strand
TGATTTTTGCGTTTCACCCTTCACCCTACACTCCAGATGCTTGAAATGCCGATGTACAAAGTGTAGTGTACTAATTTTGGTGGCTCTTCTGCAATTTAGTTGAAGATTATAAATTTTGACATCTTCAAGCTACCATTTGGGGAATCGATTCACTTAATCATTTGAATCGATTCAATTCATCAAATGAATCAATTCAATTCATCGTTTGAATCGATTCAAAATATGAGGGGTCTTAATATATGTTTTTAGTCCTTTCTGAAATATTGACAATGTTGCTGTTTTTCCGTAGGCAGCAATTGCAACGCCACACTCATACCTTTAGGTGTGAGAAATAAAAATAAATAGTGATTTATTTTGTATTTCGCTCGGTTTGCACTACCTTTGTAGTTCAAAACGAAAAGTATATGGCTACAGTTGACGACAAGAAAGTGATTTTCTCGATGGTTGGGGTGAGCAAGACCATCCAGCAGAACCAGAAACAAGTGCTCAAGAACATCTATCTCTCGTTCTTCTACGGGGCGAAGATAGGCATCATCGGTCTGAACGGTGCCGGTAAGTCGACGCTGATGAAAATCATTGCCGGACTGGACCAGCAGTACCAGGGACAGGTGGTGTGGAGTCCGGGCTACTCGGTGGGCTATCTGCCCCAGGACCCGCCGCTGAACGAGGAGAAGACCGTCAAGGAGAACGTGATGGAGGGCGTGCAGCACGTCTATGACGCCCTGGCAGAATACGACGACATCAACGTGAAATTCGGTCTGCCCGAATACTACGAGGATGCCGACAAGATGGACCGGCTGATGCAGCGCCAGGCCGAGTTGCAGGACGTCATCGACGCCACGGATGCGTGGAACATGGACTCCAAGCTGGACCGCGCCATGGCCGCCCTGAACTGTCCTCCCGGCGACTGGAGCGTGAAGACGCTGTCGGGCGGTGAGCGCCGTCGCGTGGCACTGTGCCGCCTGCTGTTGCAGAAGCCCGACGTGCTGCTGCTGGACGAGCCCACGAACCACCTCGATGCCGAGTCGATAGACTGGCTGGAGCAGCACCTGCAGCAGTACGAGGGTACGGTGATAGCCGTCACCCACGACCGCTACTTCCTGGACGACGTGGCCGAGTGGATTCTGGAACTGGACCGTGGCGAGGGCATCCCCTGGAAGGGCAACTACTCGTCGTGGCTGGAGCAGAAGTCGCAGCGCCTGGCCCAGGAGGAGAAGCAGGCCTCGAAGCGCCGCAAGACGCTGGAGCGCGAGCTGGAGTGGGTGCGCATGGCCCCCAAGGCCCGTCATGCCAAGGGCAAGGCCCGTCTGAACTCCTACGAGACGATGCTGAACGAGGAGCAGAAGCAGAAGGAGGAGAAGCTGGAAATCTTCATCCCCAACGGTCCGCGTCTGGGCAACAAGGTCATCGTGGCAGAACACGTGGCCAAGTCGTTCCCGGAGAAGACCCTCTTCAGCGACCTGAACTTCATCCTGCCGCCCAACGGCATCGTGGGCGTCATCGGTCCCAACGGAGCCGGAAAGACCACGCTCTTCCGCCTCATCATGGGACTCGACCAGGCCGATGCCGGAACCTTCGACGTCGGCGAGACCGTCAAGCTGAGCTATGTTGACCAGCAGCACCAGGACATAGACCCGCAGAAGTCGGTCTACGAGGTGGTGAGCCAGGGCAACGAGACCATCCGCATGGGTGGCAAGGACGTCAACGTGCGAGCCTACCTGAGCCGATTCAACTTCAGCGGTGCCGACCAGGAGAAGAAGTGCGGCGTGCTCTCGGGTGGTGAGCGCAACCGCCTGCACCTGGCCATCGCCCTGAAGCAGGAGGGCAACGTGCTGCTGCTGGACGAGCCCACCAACGACATCGACGTCAACACGCTGCGTGCCCTGGAGGAAGGTCTCGAGGCCTTTGCCGGCTGTGCCGTCGTCATCAGTCACGACCGCTGGTTCCTGGACCGTATCTGTACGCATATCCTGGCCTTCGAGGGTGAGGGCAACGTCTTCTATTTCGAGGGCAACTACAGCGAGTACGAGGCCAACAAGGCCCTGCGCTTAGGACTGGACGAGCCCAAGCGCGCCAGATACAGGAAACTGATGGAAGAATAAAGGTTTTTATGAAAACAACGAATTTAACGAATAAAACGAATTTTAATTAAGACCACAGATTACGCAGATGGCACAGATTATTTTATGGGGATTTTGTCGTAAAGCGACGGATGACACTGATTCCATGCGCTGCAATCATCTGAGAAATCCAAATGTAATCTGCGCAATAGCATCGTCCACGCGCAGCAAAAATCTGAGAAATCTGTGCAATCTGTGGTAAAACAAAATTTAAGATACTTGAAACAAATAAGAATATGGATTTTAAGAATTTAGTGCAAATGCGCCGTTCGCACCGTAAGTTTACGGAGGCCGAGATTGACGGCGAGGACGTGAAGATGATACTGCGTGCAGGACTGATGTCCCCCACGTCGAAGGGACAGCGCGCCTGGCAGTTTGTAGTAGTGGACGACAAGATGGACCTCGAGAAGCTGTCCGATGCCAAGGACCTGGGCGGACAGTTCCTGAAGGGCGCCGCATTGGCCATCGTGGTGCTGGGCGACCCCGTGCAGAACGACTGCTGGGTGGAGGACGGCTCCATCGCTGCCATCTCCATGCAGTACCAGGCCGAGGAGCTGGGACTGGGTTCGTGCTGGATACAGATGCGTGGCCGCGGGCTCTCGGACGGCACCAGCGCCGACACCGTGATTCAGGGCGTGCTCGACATTCCCGAGAACCTCTCGTGCCTCTGCATTCTGGCCATCGGTCACAAGGCCGACGAGCGCAAGCCGCAGAACGAGGACAAACTGAAGTGGGAACAGGTGCACCTGAACAAGTATTAAGGCATGGACGTCGTACTGATAGGAGCCGGTAGGCTGGCTACCCACTTAGGTATGGCGCTGAAGCAGGCTGGTCACCGCATCCAGTGTGTCTACAGCCGTACCATGGCCTCCGCCTCGGCGCTGGCAGCGCAGACTGGCGGTGTGGCGGTGGATGCTATCCAGCAAGTACCGCAGACCGCTGACGTCTTTGTGATGGCCGTCAAGGACGCTGTCCTGGCTACGCTCGCTGCCCAGCTGGCGAAGGGTAGGGAAGGGCAGGTGTTCCTGCATACGGCAGGGTCGATGCCGATGGACCTTTTCCAGGGACTGGTGCGCCACTATGGCGTGTTCTATCCCATCCAGACGTTCTCCAAGGAACGGCAGGTGGACTTTTCGGAGATTCCCGTCTTTATAGAAGGTTGCGACGATGAGGCCCTGCACCGTGCGAGGACGCTGGCCGAAAGCGTGAGCCGCAGGGTGTTCCTGATGAGCAGCGACGAGCGCAAATACCTGCATCTGGCTGCCGTCTTCGCCTGTAACTTCACCAACCACTGCTATGCGCTGGCGTCAGACATCCTGCACGAACACGGACTGCCCTTCGACGTCATGCTGCCCCTGATAGACGAGACCACGCGAAAGGTACACGATTTTGAACCCAAGGACGTGCAGACGGGACCTGCCGTCCGCTATGACGAGAATGTCATCAGCATGCAGACGGCCCTGCTGGCCGACCATCCGCTGGCGCAGGACATCTATGAGCGCATGTCGCAGAGTATACACCAAAAAACAATAGAGCAACAATGATTAATTATGACTTAAAGACGATACGTGCCATCATCTTCGACCTGGATGGCGTGCTTTCTGCCGAAACCATCCCCTTAGGGGCTGATGGCGTACCCAGCAGAACGGTGAACATCAAGGACGGCTATGCCATCCAGTTGGCCATGAAGATGGGCCTTCGCATTGCTATTATTTCCGGCTGTAAGATTGAGTCGGTAGCAGCACGCTATCGCGGACTGGGTATGGAGGACATCTATTTAGGTGCCGGTGTCAAGATCAAGACGTACGAGGAGTTTGTGGCCCAGTATGGCTTTGCCGACGAGGAGGTGATGTTCATGGGTGACGACATCCCCGACCTGGAGGTCATGCGTCGCGTGGGCTGTCCTGTATGTCCGAAGGATGCCTGCAACGAGGTGAAGGAAGTCAGCCTCTATGTCAGCGACTATGTCGGCGGCTATGGCTGTGGACGTGACGTCATAGAGCAGGTGCTGAAAGCCCAGGGCAAGTGGTTGAAGGATGAACGAGCTTTTGGGTGGTGATGGACAAGTACCATATTATATTAGCCAGTAACTCACCCAGAAGGAAGGAGCTGCTGGCAGGACTGGGACTGGCATTTGACGTGCGGGTGCTGCAGGGAATCGACGAGAGCTATCCTCCGACGCTGCCCACCCGTGACATTGCCGAGTACATCTCCCAGAAGAAGGCTGCTGCCTATCGTGAACAGCTGGCCGATGACGAACTGGTGATTACTGCCGACACGATAGTCGTGTTGGGCGATGAGGTGATGGGGAAACCCGTTGACGAGCAGGATGCCAGCCACATGCTGCACAAGCTGAGTGGCAAGACGCACCAGGTGATAACAGGTGTGACGCTGACCACGAAGGAGCGCCAGCAGAGCTTCTCGGTGCTGACGGACGTGACGTTCAAGCAGTTGTCCGACGAGGAGATAGACTACTATATCGTCCATTACCGTCCCATGGACAAGGCAGGAGCCTACGGCATTCAGGAATGGATTGGCTATATTGGCGTCACAGGACTCAACGGCAGCTATTTCAATGTGATGGGACTGCCCGTGCAGCGCATCTATGAAGCCCTGAAGACCTACGGCATCACCCCCGTCGGCGGAACTCAGCACACGTGATGGCTGTGGCAATGGCTACATTCAGGCTCTCGGCCGTCTCGCTGTCCTTGTGGTAGTTGGGAATCAGTAGTCGGTGGGTGAGCAGTTGCCGGATGGCCGGTGAGATGCCATTGCCCTCGTTGCCCATGACGATGATGCCATGGGAGGTGAGAGGCTGGCTGTAGATATTTTCACCGTCGAGCACCGTGCCATAGACGGGACATGAGGCTTGGCCAAGTAGCGTGACGAGGTCACATACTATTATAGGTATGTGCGCGATGCTGCCCATCGTGGCCTGAACGACCTTCGGACTATAGACGTCGGCTGTGGTGGGCGAGCAATAGATGGCATCGATGCCGAACCAGTCAGCAATGCGGATGATGGTGCCTACGTTGCCGGGGTCTTGAACGTTATCCAGGGCTATGGCCAGTTGCGTGTTCAGTCGGGTGCTGTCGGGCTGAGGGGACTCTGGCAGGTGGAATAGGGCCAGCACCTCCTGCGGATGCTGGAGAAAACTGATGCGATGCAGTTCTTCGTCGGTGATGCCCTGAATGTCAGCGCTGACGGGTAGCGATAGAGACGTGGTGGAAAAGACGGAATGGGGCTGGAAACCAGCGCGCAGCAGGTCGCCAACAACCTTGGGACCTTCGGCCACAAACAGCTTTTCGCGCTTGCGATTCTTCTTGAGTTCTAACGAACGGATGAGTTTGATTTGACTTTTACTGAGCATGTCTTTTCCGCTTTTTTCTGCAAATTTACATAAAAATCTTGGATTTATAAGCCAGTCAGGATAAAAATGTGAACAAATTGCCCCGAAAAGTAAGAAATCAAGGCCTCCATACGCTC
>CACXAG010000155.1 GCA_902765585.1 uncultured Prevotellaceae bacterium | reverse complement strand
GCCTGTGTCAGGCGCGGCAGCTTCTTCATGGCCTCCTGATACCAGAACTGGTTGTTGCGACGATAGAAGTAGTCGTTATAGAGGCGGTTGAAGTTGTATTTCTCGCCCTCGTCCAACTTCTCGTAAGGTGCTTGGTACTGTACGGCGATGCGTGGATGCCAGCGGTCCTTGCGCTTGTGGTCGACCAGGAAGAGGTCATCGTGACCTTTGATGCCGTAGGCCTCAATCTCCTCGCGGCTCAGGCCCAAGGCAGGACTGAACTGGCCCTCGAGGCCCGACTTCTCAGGCATGGGAATCTCCCAGATGCGGAAGAATCCCAGCACGTGGTCGATGCGGTAGGCGTCGAAGAACTGTGCCATCTTGCGGAAGCGGCGCACCCACCACTGGCAGCCGTCCTTCAGCATCTCGTCCCAGTTGTAGGTGGGGAATCCCCAGTTCTGTCCATCGGCAGAGAACGGATCAGGCGGTGCACCAGCCTGACCGTTCAGGTTGAAGTACTTAGGCTCTACCCATGCCTCCACGCCGTCGCGGCTGATGCCGATGGGGATGTCGCCCTTCAGAATGACGCAATGCTTGCGGGCATACTCATGGGCTGCGTGCATCTGCTGGTCGAGGTTGTACTGCACGAAATACCAGAAGTCGAGCGCACTCTGAACTTTAGACTTAGCACTTGTGGCCTTATATTTGGCACTCTCCTTGGGCCACTGGTTGAAGTCGGCAGTGCCGTAGGTGTCGCGGTTGACGCAGAACTGGGCATAGGGCACCAGCCACTCCTGGTTGTCGTCGAAGAACTGCTTGTAGGCCTTGGTAGCCTTCATCTTCTTCCACTCCTGGGCAAACAAGGCGCGCAGGTAGTCCATCTTGGCTGCAAACATGCGTTCGTAGTCAATCTTTGGCAGGGCGTTCAGTTCCTGGCGCAGCGCCTCGAATTTCGCCTTTAATGCTTCGTCTTTCAACTCCGGCAACTGACGGAAGTCAGTATATTGCGGATGCAAGGCATAGATGCTGATGCTGTTGTAGGGGTAGCTGTCCTGCCACGTTCCCGTCATATTGGTGTCGTTGATGGGCAGCACCTGCAACACACGCATGCTGGTCTTGGCAGCCCAGTCGACCATCAGTTTCAGGTCGCCGAAGTCCCCCACGCCAAACGAGCCCTCGCTGCGCAGCGAGAAGATGGGGATGACCACGCCAGCACCTCTCCAGGGATAGATGGGGAAGAGCGCCTGCGACAGTTCGTAGACCACCACCTCGTCGGCATCGATGGCAGGAACGTCGATGGAACGGTTGGCACCCTGTTCCCAGATGATGTCGGCCTTAGAGGGGTCTGCCTCGTTGATGATGATGAACTTGAACTCGAAGCGTCCTGCAGGCAGCAGGGCGGCATCCAGGCTGACCACCCACTCGTGGCATTCGTGCTCAGTCATGGGGACAGCCTTCCAGACATCCCAGGAGCCCAACGACTGCGGTTCGCCAACGATGGCCAGTCGTTCGTCTGCACGCAGCTGTGGGGCACGCACCTTCAGACGGATGGTACGCTGGAACTCCGTGCTGGTGCTCAGCGCACGCTGACGGGCCAATACGCAGTCAGTGAAGGCTGAGCTATACATGTAGGCATCGTCGGGGATGTCAATCCAGTGGTCGTACACCGTATAGTGTATGCCTTTCTGGGCTGCGAATTCCAGACGGTGAGGTTCCACGAGCCATTCGTGGCGTGCCTCCTCGTCGCCACGCATCATGCTGTAGTAATAGTCGATGAACGTGCCAGGCTTGAAAGACTTGGAGAGCTCTACAAACCAGTGCAGCCCGTCGAGCGTCGTCATCTTATGTTGCGAGGTCTTTACACCATCTTCTGACAAGATGTTCAGCACCAGGTCCTCGCCGAACGTAGTGCCGTACTCTACATGGAATAGTATTTTCATATCGTTAGTATTTTAAGGTTTTGTGCAATCGTTTGTCCTAGACTTTATGACAGTCACGCTCAGGGCACCTGCTACGAGCAGTACACCAGAGACAATCATCATGGTAGACTGGTGGTGCCCAACTACCGACAAGACCAGTCCGCCACACAGGGCAGCAATGATCTGCGGCAGGCAGATGGTGCCGTTGAACAGTCCCAGATAGGCACCCATGTGACCATAGCCCTGCAGGGCGTTGGTGACGAAGGTGAACGGCATGGCCAGCATAGCTGCCCAAGCGCAACCAATGAGTACGAAGGGAATGAACTGCAGGTACTGGTCGTGCAGGAACGGTACCATGGCGAAACCAACGGCACCTATCACCAGGCTGACGGCATAGGCCAGTTTCGTGTTCTTGAACTGAGGCAGAATAGCTGCCCACACCACAGAGCCGAGTGCCTGGACGGCAAACAGCACGCCCACCCAGTTGCCGGCAGCCTGGAAGTCTTCGCTGGCAGGGTCGGTGGTGTCCCAAACGGTCTCGGCAATGGCACCTGTCGTGTAGTTCCACATATAGAGGAAGGCAGCCCAGCAGAAGAACTGCACCAGTCCTACCTTCCAGAACGTCGAGGGAGCGTTCTTCAGCAGGGTAATCCAGTTGGCGCTCTCCTCCTTGGTCTCTGAGGCCGCATTGTATTCGGCATATTCTTTGGGGTTCCACTCCTTGACCTTCAGCGTGGTATAGATGACGCAGAGGATGAGGATGGCGGCGCCGATGTAGAACGACCAGATAACGGAATCGGGGATGACACCCTTCTCAGCCACATTGCTGATGCCGATGAAGGTGAAGATAAAGGGGAAGAGATAGCCTGCCACCGATCCAGCATTGCAGAGGAACGACTGGATGCTGTAGGCCTTGGCCTTCTGTTTCTCGTTGACCATGTCGCCAACCAGCATCTTAAAGGGCTGCATGGCCATGTTGATGCTGGTGTCGAGGAACATCAGCGCAATGAGTCCGAACATCATGGCAGCACTGACAGTCAGTCCCAGCGAGCCTGCATTGGGCAGCAGGCACATCACCAGTACGGCGACGGCAGCACCCACGAACAGATACGGTATGCGCCGTCCAAAACGTGTCCATGTCTTGTCACTCAGCGTTCCCACGATGGGCTGTACCAGAATGCCCATCAGCGGTGGCAGTATCCAGAAGTAGCTCAGGTTGTGGGGGTCGGCTCCCAATGTCGCAAAGATGCGTGAGATGTTGGCAGACTGCAAGGCATAGGCTATCTGCACGCCAAAGAACCCAAAGCTCAGGTTCCATAGTCCCCAAAACGGTAAATTCGGTTTTGTTTTCATATTTTTCTCTATTTGTTCTAATTGTTCTGGACTATCGCGTAGTACCTCTTATAATAAGGCGCGTACGCACGATGCGGCGCTCGGCCTTGTCGAGCGGGATGACGCCCTCGACGTGACCAATGAGGATGTCAGCAGCCTCTTCGCCCACCTTGACACCACGCTGTTCGACAGTTGTCAGCATGGGGTCGCAGGCTACGGCACGCTGTCCGTTGGTGAAACCACAGACAGAGATGTCGCGAGGCACCTTGAACTTCATGCGCTTAGCCGTGTACAGGATGCCGATGGCCGTGTCGTCGTTGACGGCAAAGAAGGCGTCAGGGATATGGTCGCCCTTCAGTATCTCAGGCGTAATGGCCTCTGCGTCAGCACGATTGTCGCAGATGCGTGTCATCGACTCGTCGTACGCCAGGCCGTGCTTCAGCAGGGCATCCTTGTAGCCATTGAAGCGGTTTTTCGAAATCTCCAGCGTGGGCGCAGAACCATAGAAGGCGATGCGCTTGCACCCCGTCTCTATCAGGTGCGTTACGGCATTAAAAGCCCCCATGTAGTCATCGACCACCACGCGGCTGGCATTGACTCCCGTACAGATTCTGTCATAGAACACCAGGGGAACGCCAGCATCAATCAATTTCTGGAAGTGGTCGTACTTCTGCGTGTCCTTGGCCTGGGAGACGATGATACCACACACCTTGTTCTCGTAGAACGACTGACAGATGTGTACCTCGCGTTCGTACCGCTCGTTGCTCTGGGCCACCATGATGCGATAGCCGCGGGCAGACGCCTCCTCCTCGATGCCCGACAGCACGGAGGAAAAGTAGAAGTGTGTAAACTCAGGGATGATGACGCCGATGACCTTAAGAGGCTGGACGCGCGAGAAACGCAGCGACTCCGCGATGACGTTAGGCGTGAAGTTGTGCTCGCGTGCATACTGCTGGATGGCAGCCCTGCGCTCGGCAGAGATGCGCGGCGAGTCCTTCAGCGCGCGAGACACCGTAGCCACCGAGATGCCAAACTCGCGGGCTATGTCTTTCATCGTCATGGGAGTAGTCTCTTTCATCTGGTTTTTAGTCTTTCTGTTTGCAAAGATATGCAAAAGAATCGTTCGCTGTTCTTTTACCTTATTTATTTATTGCCAATCGTTAATGCAAACGTTTGCATTAACCATATAACGTATTTATGTCAAAAAAAGTATCAACGAACTAAAACTTTTCTTACCTTTGCGCTTGATTTAAATCAATACTGTCGGATTTTGAGACAATAAATAGTATACTAACTCTAAAAATTAAATTGATGAAGCAGGTAAACATTAAGATGCCGTTTAGGGCGTTGGCTCTTTTCATAGGGCTGTGCCTATCGGTAGGAGCCTTTGCGCAGATTGACGTCAAAGGCCATGTTAAGGATGCTCAGGGTGAACCCATCATCGGTGCTACGGTACGTGTCGTGAACACACAGACCGCTACCATCACGGACTTCGATGGTGACTTCACGCTGAAAGCTGATCAAGGTGCCGACATCAGCATTAGCTATATCGGCTATCAGACACAGACTGTCAAGGCAGCCCCCTCGCTGGAGATTACCCTTCAGGACGATGCTGCCCTGCTGAACGAAGTGGTGGTCATCGGTTATGGTGCTGTCAAGAAGAGCGACCTGACCGGTTCGGTGGCCGCTTTGAAGCCCGACTCCAAGAACAAGGGTGTCGTGGTGAATGCACAGGACATGCTGGCAGGTAAAGTAGCCGGTGTGAACGTCATCAGCAATGACGGTGCTCCTGGCAGCGGTGCCCAGATTCGTATTCGTGGTGGTTCGTCGCTGAACGCCTCCAACGACCCTCTGATTGTGATTGACGGTCTGGCTATGGACAACGAAGGCGTCAAGGGACTGTCGAACCCCCTTTCTATGCTGAACCCGCAGGATATTGAGTCGTTCAACGTCCTGAAGGATGCCTCGGCAACTGCCATCTATGGTAGCCGTGGTTCTAACGGTGTCATCATTATCACCACCAAGAAGGGACGTCGCAACAGCTTGAAGCCCACCATCGCATACGCTGGTAACGTGACGGTTAGCATGCGCCAGAAGTCGATGGACGTGATGGATGGCAACGAGTACCGCCAGTTCATTACCAATATGTATGGCAAGGAGAGCATTCCCTACAGTGCCTTGGGTACGGCTAACACCGACTGGCAGGATGTGATTTACCATCCCGCTGTCAGCGTGGACCACAACCTGACGCTTTCGGGTGCCTTCAAGAATCTGCCTTATCGTGTCAGCGTAGGCTACACTGACCAGGAGGGTATTCTGAGAACCTCGGACTTCCAGCGTGTCACTGCCGCTCTGAACCTGAATCCGTCGCTGTTGAACGACCACTTGACGATGAATCTGAATGCCAAGGGTATGTTTGCCAAGACGCAGTATGCCGATGGTGGTGCCGTCGGTGCTGCCGTCTACTTCGACCCGACACAGGATCCCTATCACTACAC
>CACXAG010000154.1 GCA_902765585.1 uncultured Prevotellaceae bacterium | reverse complement strand
CAGAAAATTGCTAACGCAGAAAATACTGCAAATCCGTATTGTCGGGGTCCGTATGGATTTTCCGCACGAAGTGCGATTTTCTGCAGGTATTGGACCTGCTCATTTTCTTGCAGAAACAACCAGGCCATTGAGGCCGAGGTTGTCTGCATTTTCACCTCTTGTCTATCTTTTTATATATTTGTTTGACCAAAGAAAATACACTTATTCCGTTTTTTTGAGGGTGATTTTATACACTTATTCCGTTTTTTGAAGGGTATTTTGGGACACTTATTCCGTTTTTTGCTCCGAAAAGGCCAAATTCGTCACTTTTATTTCTTGAACGGGTCGCCCTCCGGATCGCGACTCACCACCCATCGGAAGGCATTGACGAAAAGGAGGTTCTGCGTGGCATCGATGAAGCATTCGTCACCATGTCCCATGTTCAGATAGACCATGCGGTACTTCCTGTTGGTCCACACGATGGGGAAGTCGCCGAACTTCACCACGTCCTTCAGTCCGAAGGGATACATCTTCGGTGAAATCGAGAGCAGGATCTCCACATCGGGGTTCGTTCGCGGGCTCGGCTGCCACTGGTAGAACTCGCTGGCAGGCGCCACAAACGACCTCGGTAGCGTGCCGGTGACAGGGTGTTCCCCCGTCTCGCATTCCACCAAGGCAGGTTGAGGAGGCCAGTTGTTGCAGTAGAACATGCCGCAGCCCAGGAACTTGTTCAGCCAGGGCCATCCCGTGTTGCGGTCGTTGTAGCCCGAGGCATGGAAGCCCATCCATCCACCGCCATTCTCCATATATTGTTCGAAGGCCGCACGTTGGGCCGAATCACCAGGCGCAGCATTCAGGCTCACGACGATGCTGTACTCCTTCAGTTTCTCGTACGGATAGTCGGCAAGCGAGGTGGTGACATCCATCAGCCAGCCCTCGCCGTAGGTGAGCTTGTGGAGGAACTCGATGGCCTGCTTGTCAAACTGCACATGCGCCTCCTCGGCATGGGGCTCGTAGTGGACTAGCGCCTTGAAGCGGGGAGCACGGGCATAGTTGGCAGCATATTCCTCCTCCTGGGCAGGAGCCGGATCCGTGTCGCCCAGCGTCCAGCGGATGGCATTCTCGAAGAGGGTGACGAAAGCCGCGTTTTCGAACAGCAGCCTGCTGTGGCCGAACTGGAAATAGACGTTGCGTGCCTTCTTCGCTGGGTTGGTCCACACCACGGGATGATCCCCCATCTTCACATCGGTCTGCAGGGAGTAGCTGCACTCATCCACGTGGGCCAGCACGTGCACGTTGGGGCGCGGATTGGTCTCGTAGGTGTACCACTCGTCGTCGGGGATCACGAAGGTGCCGGGCACATCCTTCATCACGGGATGCTCGCGGTCCTCCACCTGCACCGTGCCGTCCGTCTTGTCGGCGATGTAGTTCTTGTAGCGTATCTTACCCATGAAGTCCGAGAACCATTCCCACATCGGATAGCCGTCAAACTCGCCCAGCAGCGTAGCGTGGTGGAAGCCGATGAACCCTCCCCTGCCGCTGTCGATATATTCCTCCATGTCGCGCTGTGCAGCCTCGCTCCATGCGTAGGGCGGATGGTTGAGCTGCAGCACCAGCCGATACTTCCCGATCTCACCCTGCGGAATCTCCTCAGCCGTCTCCAGCACGGTCAGCTCCAGGTTCAGCCTTTCCTTCTGTTCGTCGAGCCATTGCAGGCCAGTGGCGGTGAATCCCTCGTGCAGACCTCCGCGCTCAGCCAGCACCAGCACGCGACGCGGCTGTATGCTGTCCATCGTTTCCTCATTCATTCCGAAGCAGGTCAGGCAGCATGTAGCCAGCAGCACGATGATGCCCAGGTAGCGACAATTTCCCATAGATTAGTTTTATTCAAGATTAATAATGTTCTTCAAGTTTCGTGGGCAAAGATAGCTATTATTTGCGTACTCTCCAAATAGATGATAAAGAAAAGTGATTATTCTAATCAAAAAAAAACAGAGGTGCAGCCCAAAGACCGCACCTCCTTCGAATATTAGCCTAATCTTATTTTGTGGAACGCTGAAGAGTTATGCCCATCAAACCGACTACAATGTCGTTGGACAAGGTACGAACGGTCAGGCTTTGAAGCGTCTTTTGAGGATCGAGAGGCATGTCAAGGATGACACCTGCACCCTTGGCGAAGTCGCGTTGCTGATATCCATAGCGTTCACCCATGGGCATCTGCTCGCGTGAGACACTCAATGTGGCAAAGTCCAGGCGGAACGGACGGGGCTGGGCTGCATGGAAGGCCAGTCCGTCTTCGTAATAATCCTGCTCGATGGGGCACCAGTTGTGAGGATTATACAGAGGTAGCGTATCGGTAGTGCCGTCGGTATAGGTGACCACAATCTGACCATTGTCGATACGGCTCTGCATGTGGTTGGTTGAACCTGCCATCAGAAGATAGGCATGCGATGCCTTACCTTGCAAAGGGATAGTGACTGCATCGGGATAGTTGTCCCACAACGAGGTATAGGCAATGTTGCGTCCCTTGGCAGGAGTGCGGAAGGGAATGCCAAGCTCGGTAGTAAACACCTGATCCTTCACCTGACGACGCAGGGCGACATCGTTGATATTAGCTGTAAACTCAGGGTGACACCACTCGCCGATGCCGTGGGCAGGAATGGTCAACGTGGTCACTTTCGGACGAGGTGACAGATAGAAATTCTTGAAGATGTCGCCGACATTGCTGTTCCACTTCGCATCCATATTGACAGTCTCCAGACGGTCGGTCTTCACATCGTCGAAGTTGTTGCCCCACGCCTTGCCGTCGATGCGCTCAGCGGTAATCAGCGGACGGGGCAACGGCTGCTGCTTGGCTCGGGTTACGGTGATAGTCTGCTTCTTCTCCGTAGTACCTACGGTTTCCACATAGCCCACGCCCGTATTCTGGCGCAGTACGATCTGCAGCGGCTGGGCAAAGTTCTGCTCAATCTCGTAGATCTCCTTGTTACCCTCTCGACGGAAGGTGTACTTCATATAAGGTGTCTGTATGGAGGCATGCTTCCACTCGGCAGGGAAGCCTGGCCGGATGTAGCAGCGGCCATTAAGCGCATCGGGACGGATGCCGTAGAGTCCCTCGATGAAGGCGCGTGATGATATACCTGCGTTGTCAGAGAAGTCACGATACAGTTCACCACGGGCACGGTCGTAGTAGCTAATCTGTCCGAAGTTGCCAGGACTGCCGCCAAGATAAGCCTGATCCATGATGTTGGCCTTGATGAGTCGGAAGCCCTCTTCGTTGCGGCCAGCCTGGAAGTAAGCCAGTGCCATGTGCATGGTCTCCTCTGCTGCCACATTGTTGATACTCCAGTCGTAGGGCAGCCAGTCGGTAGTAGAAATCTGGTAGAGTGGCTTATCTTTCTTCGAAGTCTTTACGCCTTCGATGACGACGGGGATATGAGGAATGCACGAGTCCACATACTGTGTGGCACGGATGGCCTGCTCGGGTGTTGCCATACCACAGTCGATAGGTGTGTAGATGCTCCACAAGGCGGCATGATTATGGGTACGTTTCAGTCCCATCAGGTCCTGATACTCAGCCCAGTGACCACGGTCTTTCAACCACAGGCGTTCATTCATCGCCTTCAAGGTCTTGTCGGCCTCCTTTTTATAATAGGTGGGATCCTCACCAAGAATTTCACAGATACGCGCAGCCAGTCGGAGAGTTCGGTAGTTGTAAGCCGTAGAATGGCTCACGGCACCGCCGTTATAGTAGAGGGCATCGCTGGCCCAGATGCAGCAGTAAGCATCATACAGACCATCGTCATCGGGGTCGAAGTTGCGCTTCTCCCATGCGAGGTGCAGTTTGATGACAGGCCACATCTTACGCAGATAATCCTTATTGGCATCATACTCCAGATGCAACAGCAACTCGTCGATGTAGTTCAGGTTCATGTCGTAGTGGTGCATGATGTCCTTGCGGTTGGGATAGCGACAGATGTAGCCGTTCGAATACATCTGCGTGCCCCACGTCTTTGCCTCGCGGGTCAGCAGTTTCTCGGGGTCTGGCGTAGGATTAGGGATGATAGGCTCCACATCGGTTATCTGACTGTTGGCATAGGCATTGAAGTGGCTCACGGCGCGATCAGGCATGCCCAGCAGGTCGCCTAAGAAACCAGCACGCCAGCCGTTGAGTTGCATGCGCCACACAATGGCACCATGCAGCCATACCTCACCGTCCCAGGCACCGTCGGCGGCAGCCATCAGTGTACCACCCATGGTATTGAGATACGGGTCGGGAGTGTCAAAGACGATGTTGCCTGCCAACCACTCATGGTGCTGCCATGCCTTGGCATAGAGACGCTCAGCCTCAGCACCAGTCGGAGTAGATAGTGTATAGGTGCTGGCACCGCTGTCGAGAACGGTATAGGTTGCCTGCGGATTGGCATTACGATAGGCACCGCCCTTGCAGTCGAGCACGGCATATGTCGTTTCAGTGCCAAGCATCCACTGGATAGTCTGCTTGTTAGGCTCGCCGTCAGCAGGTTCAAAGCTGTCGGCGGGGTCGGAGTTCATATCACCGCTGCGGTTGAACTTCGGACGCTTGATATCGCATACCACCATCTCCACCTTGGCATTGGCGGGCATCGACTGCGGCTCGAACTTCCAGATAGCGGACTCAGCATCGGGCTGTAGCAAGACGGTGATGGTCAGCGAGCCCTTTCTCCATGAGGCGTCTGTCAACTTATAGACACGTTTGCCGGCATTGTAGCGGGCTTCAGCATGGGTGGTCTGCTCCAAAAGCGTGGTCTTACCGTTGGCCGTCAGTCGGAAACGGATATTCTTATGTGCCTTGGAGCGATAGACAGCGAAGATAGGACGGTCGCTGGTCTCCAGGCGATACTCGGTATAACTGCCGTAGAGGGCGCGGTTATAACGTTTGTCACCATCCTGACACACGATGTCACGTCCGTCAGGATGATACTGCAGAGTTCTTGTCTTGGTTGCAGCCAGTGCCAGCAAGGGCATAAGGGCGGCTGCAACGACGATAAATCGCTGTAATTTCATTTTATTTGTTGTTAAGAATAAATTATTAATGTGTCTAAAGCTCTACTGCATAGATGTTTTCGTATCCTTCGAAATTGGCTCGAAAGATAATCCACTTGTCGTCTGGAGAGAAATGAATGTTTGGCTCCAGATTATAGTCATGATTCTTCAAGTTCACCAGTTTCTCTGTCTTCAGTTTGTTCCCGGTGTAATAGTCAAACCGATAGATCCAATGTCCGTTAGGAGAATGAGCCACAGAATTCTCTGCCCCACCATCGCCCGCCATGAAGGTCTGGTCCCATGAGGTCACAAAATGGACAGACCACTCATCACGCTGCAGTTCGTAATCCTCTTCCTCTCCCGTATAGACATTTGTTTTCCCTACAAAGAACGTCTCGCCACGAGGTTTTTGCAAATCATAAGTTATTTACTTGTACTCTGGATTCTGCACGTACAAACCGTCCTTGATGTTGATTTGGTCCTGCGGGATGGCATAGCGATAGTACTTGCTGCTGATGTTGGCAATGGCGGTCTGCGCATAGTCAGTAGTGTAGTACTTCTGGAGCATAGCCTTGTACTCCTCGATCTGTCCGTTGCGAACCATATCGTGCCAGCGGATTCCCTCCTGGGTGAACTCAAGGCGACGCTCGCGGGTCACGACGCCAGCCCAGTCGGCCTGTGCCTCGGCAGCAGTAACCGCATCGGTGGCACGCTCGCGGATAAGGTTGAGCAGATGGAGCGTGTAGGCGCTGTAGCCT
>CACXAG010000153.1 GCA_902765585.1 uncultured Prevotellaceae bacterium | reverse complement strand
TCGATGCGGAAGCCGCGAATCTTCACCTGACCATCACGACGTCCCACGAACTGGATATTTCCATCGGACAGATATCGTACCACATCGCCTGTGCGATAGCAACGATGGCCGTTCCACTGGATATAGGTCTCAGCAGTCTTTTCTGGTAGGTTCAGGTAGCCGCGGCTCACCTGCGGGCCGCTCACCAACAGTTCACCAGTAGCGCCCAAGGGCAGACGATTCATGTCCTTATCCACGATGAAGAGTTGCAGGTTGTCCAGCGGTTTACCGATGGGTGCGTTCTGCTCGAACTCTGTCTGCGCGTATGTGGTGGTGAAGATGGTACACTCTGTGGGACCATAGCCGTTGTGCAGCTGATAGTTTGTTGGCGGCGTGAGCGGCAATATCTTCTCGCCACCCACTGACAGGTGACGCAGCGAGTGGTTGTCGCAGTTTATGGCGAACTGGCAACCCACCTGCGTGGTCATGAACGAATGGGTCACGCCTTCCTCGTTGAAATAAGCATTCAAGTCAGGTAGGTTCAGACGTATGTCATCGCCCACGATGACGACGGCAGCGCCCGAGGTAAGGGCTGGATACATATCCATCATGCAGGCATCGAAGCCGTAGCTGGCGTATGCAGCCACTTTGTCACCAGGATGCAGGTCGTAGTATCGTTGGTACCAGTGGCAGAAACATACCAAGTTGCGGTGCTCCAGCTGGCAGCCCTTCGGATTACCTGTCGAACCAGAGGTATAGAGCAGGATGAAGAGGTCTTCGGGCTTGATTTCGACGGGGGCCGGAACGCCAGAGATGTCTGTCATGTCTTTCGTCAGAAGTACGGGACCTTGGTACTCCGTCACCTTGTCCAGCAGCGCTTCCTCGGCTATCAGCAGCTTTGCATCTGCATCCTGCATCATGAAATTCAGGCGCTCTGTAGGATAGCTGGGATCCAGGGGCTGATAGGCACATCCGGCCTTCAGTACGCCCAATGATGCCAGTACCATCCACTCGCTGCGTCCAATGAGAATGGAGACCACAGGAGGTTCACCATTGAACGTTCTCTCTTTGAGAGTGTGGCGTTGCAATGAACATTGAACGTTGAACGTTGAACGTTGACCATTGATCATTTGGCTGACCTTGGCGGCGATGGCATCGGTGCGCTTGTCCACCTCGCGGTAGGTGAGGCGCACATCGTGATAGACCACAGCCAGGTTGTCAGGGGTTTCTGCGACTTGACGGCGGAACAGGGAGACGATGGTCTGCGTGTTGTCGTAGGGCACCGCTGTTTGGTTGAAGCTGTCGAGGAGAGCGATTTCTTCGGCATCAAGTAGAGATACCTGCTTCAACGTAGCTTCCGGCTTCCGGATGAAGGCATCTATTGCGTTACATACCGACTGTGCGAGACTCTCCATCAGCTGCTGGCTATAGCGTCCGTTGTCGTATTCGACAAGCACGCCAGGAACGCCATCTTTCTCCTGAATGTAGAAGGCGATGCGGAACTTCGGTGTATTCAGTTCCAGCGACTCTATCTCAAGTTTCTTCCCATTGACAAGATACTGGTCAATGACCCCCATCTGATAGGCAAACATGATTTCGGCTGACAGGTCATAGTCGGCGGCAATCTGTGCAAAGGGATACTTCTCGTGAGTCAATGTATCGTCGAAGTTCTTACCAGTCTCTTTCAGGAAGTCCATCACGCTCTGATGTTCAATCTGTGCACTCATCGCCAAGGTGTTGACGAACATACCCGTCGTATTGCTGATGCGCAAGTCGGAGCGTCCGTTGCTGATGGTGGTGATGCAGACCTGCTCGTTGTTGGTGAAGCGTGACAGCGTATAGAATACCGCAGCCAGCGTGAGATGCGATGGCGATAGATTGTTCTTATTGCAGAAGTCCTTGATGGCATTGAAGTCCATCTTGCGAAATACTCCGCAGGTGATACCTTGCTCTATCGGATTCGTCAGGTCGGAAGGAACCTCAGTAACACTTTCTACCTTGCCTAAACGCTCATTGAAGAAGTCTTTGGCCTCTTGGTAGCTCGGAGTGTCTTCCGCGGCTTTCTCGTCAGCGACAAAATCGGCATAGCTGATGGTTTCTGCCTCGATTCCCTTGCCATTCATCATGTCGCACAACTGGTTCATGAACAGGTCGAGAGAGCCTCCGTCGAAAATCAAGTGGTGGACATCGGCAAACAGGTACACATCTTGCTCGGTGGTGACGATTTCCATGCGGTACAGCGGACCTTGCTTCAGGTTGAACGGCTTGACAAATTCAACTTTGTATTTTTCCAGTTCTGCTTCGCTTAACTTGCTTTGTGTAATCACGACAGGTTGGCTGGCATCTACGATTTGTACAATCTCGCTTCCTTCGCTGTCAAAATGCACTTGGAACTGTGGATGCGACTGAATGATGGTTTCAAGAGACTTGGCAAGCATTGTCACATCGGTTCCGTGGGGGAAGTGGATGAGCGCAGGAATGTTGTATATCGTGGAAGTCGGCTGTTTCATGCAGTCCACATAGACACCCATTTGAGCGTAGGACAACGGAGCGTTCTTCAACTGAGAAATGTTGTCGCCTGTATTACTTTGCGCAGCTAATGGTCCATGGTCCATTGTCCATTGTCCATTGAGCACTTTGCTTAAAATCTCGTTCTCGATGCTTTGCAGAGTACCAGTCTTGGCGAGTGATTTCGAGTCGAGGGTGACACCGAAACGTTTGTTAATCTGAATCGCCAGCTTAATAGCCATGATGGAGGTCAGGCCCACATAGCCCAGCACTGTCGTTACACCAAAGTCCTCGGTGTTGATGACCTTGGCGATGATGTCATGGATTTCCTGTTCCAGCACGTTCATCGGCACGTTGCTCTCCGTCACAGCCCCTGTCGCTTTCTTTTCGGGCTTCGGCAGGGCTCGCTTGTTCACCTTCTGGTTCTGGTTGAGCGGGATGCGCTCGATTTGCATCGTCACGGCAGGTACCATGTAAGGCGGCTTCTGGTCGAGGATGAAGTTGTTCAGGGCCTCAATATCCACCTGTTCATCGCTCACGATGTAAGCAGCAATGAACTTACCTCCACCTGACGACTGGTGCTCACCATCGGCTTCATCAAAGGCCTGAACAGTAGCATCCTTGATGCCTGGGAACTGAAGGATGACGCCCTCTACCTCTTTGAGTTCGATGCGGAAGCCGCGAATCTTCACCTGTCCGTCCTTGCGTCCCACAAACTGGATGTTACCGTCGGTGAGATAGCGCACGATGTCTCCAGTGCGGTAGATGTGGGAATATTTAGAGGTGAGAGGTGAGAGGTGAGAGGTGAGAGAGATGAAAGGATTCTGGATAAACACCTCTGCCGTCTTCTCAGGACGATTGAGGTAGCCACGCGTCACTTGCGGACCGGCAACCCACAACTCACCTGCTGCGCCTACTGGCAGACGGTGGCCTGCTTTGTCGACGATATAAAGCCGGACGTTGTCCAACGCCGTGCCAATAGGAATATCCTTCATGGGCTTCGTCACATCGAAAGAGGTGATGCAGACGGTGCTTTCAGTGGGACCGTAGAGGTTCACCAGCGTGTAGCCGGTAGGGGGAGTGAGTGGAGCCAGCTTCTCACCGCCTGTCAACAGATAGTGCAGGCTGTGGTTCTCAAAGGAGGTGGCAAACTGATAAGCCACCTGCGTGGTCATGAATGCGTGAGTAATCTGCTCGCGTTCAAAATAGTCGTTCAATGCCACCAGGTCCAGACGCAGCTCTTCAGGGATGATGTGAAGCGTGGCACCGCCAGTGAGTGCGGGATAGGTCTCCATCATATTGGCATCGAAGCCATAGCTGGCGTAGGCCGTCACGCGACAGTCGGGCGTCAGGTGGAACCTGTGGTGATACCACTCGCAGAAGGCGACGATGTTGCGATGTACCAGCTGACAGCCTTTGGGTACGCCCGTGGTGCCAGAGGTGTAAAGCATGATGAACAGCGACTCAGGTTTGGGCGCACAGGCTGTCAGGTCGGTGTCTGAGGCAGGCAGCCCTGCGATGTCGTTGGTAAACAGCACGTCGCCGGTATACTGATCGACTATGCCACGCAGTTCCGCATCGGCAATGAGCAGTCTGACGGAGGCGTCCTGCATCATGAAGTTGAGGCGTTCCGAAGGATAGGTGGGGTCCAGGGGCTGGTAGGCGCAACCGGCCTTCAACACGCCCAAGGATACGATAGGCATCCACTCGCAGCGTGGAATCAACACAGAGACGACATCCTCCTCATGCAGGCCTTTCCCGTGAATGTATGCGGCGATGCGGTCGGAAATCTCGTCTAGTTCGCGATAGGTGATATGCTTGTCCTGATAGACCACCGCGATGTTGTCGGGAGTTTGCGCCACCTGTTGGCGGAACATGGATACGATGGTGGCGTTCGCGTCCAGCGGCTTGTCGGTCTGGTTGAAGCTGTCAAGAACGGCGCATTGGCTCTGGGTGCAGATGTCTATGTCGCGCAGATAGGTCTGGCTCAGGAAACCTTCCAACGTCGCCTCATAACTCTCCAGGAACTGGCTGATGAGGGCCTCAGAGTATTCGCTGGCATTGTACTCTGCTCGGATATGGCACTGGTTGCCGACGGAGAAGGCCATCAGATAAAGCGACGCGGTCAGGGTGTTGTTGCTGATTTGTACAATCTGCATGGGCTTGCCCATCAGCTGGGTGATATTCAGCAGGAAGCCGTGCCATACGAATATGGAGTTGGTTTGCAGGCTGAGGTCGGCCATCAGGTCGGTATAGGCATAGATGTCGTGCTGTCGGCAGCCGTCCATCTGCTCCTCGCTGGCTCTCAGGAAGTCGAGCACGGTGGTGTCGTCGGTGAATTTGGCGTAGACGGGCAGCGTCTTCACCGCCATACCCGTGGAATGGAGGAACTTGGGCTCGGTACGTCCGTTATACACCGTGGTGAACAGTGCTTCCTGCTCGTTGTTGTATTTCGCCAGGAGGTAGGCGTATGTGGCATTGAGAAGGGTGCTCTTTTTGATGCCGTTGGCCTTGCAGAAGGCACTGACGCGCTGCATATCGGTGCCGAGGATGCGGAGCAGATGGGTGTCCGAGCGTTCGGGAATCTCGCGGTCGGGTAGGAGCTGGGTGAAGGTGTCGCCGCAGTCGAAGTTTTGGGCATACCATTGCTTGCCCTCCTCGAAGGCTGGTGTCAGGCGCTTCTCGGCTTCAGCCAGGGCCAGCTCCTGCTGTGTCATCTCCTCGGGAGCAAGGGTGTTACCGTTGTAGGCCGCCTCCACATCATAAAGCATAATGTCCATCGAGCCACCATCGTAGATGATATGGTGCGTATCGAAGAACCAATAGATATGTTCCGCGTCACGCATCACTTTGACATGAAACAGTCTGCCGCCATAGAGCTCGAACGGCTCAATGAAGCGTTGCTTCTCTGCCTCGAGGTCAAAACAATCGCATTCGCTAATAGATAATTGATAATTGACAATTTCGTCGTCGTCGATGCTCTGGAAGGGCTCGCCCTCGTCGTTGACCCCGATTCGTGTGAAGAAGGTGGGGTGGGCCTTTAGCATCGTCTCGATGGCGCGACACAGGCGGTCGGCATCAAGACTGCCGTCAAGGATATAGAGGAACGGCGTATTGTAGTATATTTCATGCTCATGGCCCACGCATTCTGCGTAGATGCCATACTGGGATTTGGATAAGGGCGCAACATTTTTCTGTATGCGACCTATTTCTTCATTTCTCGCGTTCATAATTTTTATCGTTTATTTTTCATCTTTCATCTTTCATCTTTAATGTAATTGCCATCATCGTCAGGTCGTCACTCTGCTCGGCATTCTTCACAAAGCGGTGCAGCGCCTGAGTCATCGCATCAAGGATGTCCTTGGGATTCAACTGCCGTTCGGCATAGCTCTCCAGTACGTCATGGACTCGCTGCAGCCCAAACTGCTTCCGCTCGGCATTCATGGCCTCCGTCAGTCCGTCGGTATAGAGGAACAGCGTGCTGCCGTCGGATAGGAAGGTCTCCTGCACATCGTATCGGACATCGTCGAAGATACCGACGGGTAAATGCGGATTGCAGTCGAGTGTCTGAAGACCAGTGCTCTGTCCGGTAGGAAATTTTTCACTTTTCACTTTTACTTTTTCCCTTAAAAGAATCGGTTTGTCATGGCCGGCATCGCAGTAGCGCAGCTGACCGGAATGCAGGTCGAGCACACCGATGAACAGCGTGACGAACATATTGGTGTCGTTGCCCTGACAGGCCGACTCGTTGATGTGGTGCATGATGCGGGCGGGGTTGTCGTCATGGGCAGAGAAGGCACGGAAGAACGAATGGGTTCCCGCCATCAATATGGCGGAGGGGGTGCCCTTGCCGCTGACGTCACCAATGCAGAAGAACAGCTTCTGGTCGCGGATGAAGTAGTCGAACAGGTCGCCGCCCACTTCGCGGGCTGGCACCAGCGAGCCGAAGACGTCCACGCCGTCCTGCTGCAGGTGGCTATGGGGCAGCATGCTCTGCTGTATCTGACTGGCCACGCGCAGTTCCGAACGGATGCGCTCCTTCTCGGCATTCACCTGGCGCAGGCGCTCCAGATTGCGCTTCGAGCGCCATACGATGAAGCCTGTCAGCAGCAGGCCTGCCATCACCATCAGCAAGAGGTTCTTTCGCACATGATTCAGTTCGTCGAAGATGTCGCGGCTGTCCAGCACGTTGAGGAGCACCCATTCGGTCTTGCCGCCTACGGGGGTATAGAACAACAGCTTCCCATGGCCCTTTTCATCCTCCATTGTCACGTAGCCCGTCTTGTCGATGTCGGCTTTCAGATAACCGAGTGACTGTCTGAACAAATCGTTGTCTTCGCCTGCCAGCAGATTGTTGTGGCCCGTGACCAGGAAACGCTGAATGGACGGATAGGCTTTGTCCTGGTTGATAACCTCTTTCAGCCATTCCAGCGAGAGGTCGGCTTCGACAACGGCCACTATCCTGCCTCTGCTGTTGCGGACGGGTACGCCATAGGTGGTGACAACGGCCTTGGCACCCTCGTTGTCCAGGTAGGGCTCGCACCAGTGGCTCTGCCCCGTGGCTAATGGTACGCTGAAGAACTCGGACTTGGTATAGTCGTGCTTCGACGAACCCAGCAGCATCGTTTCTATGGTGCCGTCGGGCCTGCGAATGGAGTAGGGCTCAAACCAGTAGCCGCGCCTGGGGAACAGCTGGGGGATGCAGGCAATGCTGCTGCCCAGGATCATCGGGTTGTTCTCTACTATCTGGTAGGTCTCCTTGATGAGCGAGTCGGGCTGTATCAGGTCGTCGGTCACTATCCACGACATGTTGTCGAGCACCACCTCTACCTCTGTCAGCTTGTTGCGGATGCTGAGGATGAGCGCGCTATTCTCGCGCTCCATCACTTGGACTGTGGTGCGCTGTATGATATCCTGACTATTGTAATAGATGACCCCCGTCGTCAGCTCTATCAGCAATGCGGCCACGACGATGACAATCAGACTGGTATGGGTCTTCAGGAAGTCTTTCATAGGAGATTCAGGGAATCGAGGACTACAATGATGATGGCTATGATGGCATACCATATCATGGTAGGGGCATTGCCCCCGAAAGCATTGAAAAAGGTGGTGAGCGCTGCGGCGTCCATACCAGCGAAGGTGTTCGACGCAGCCTGAACCATGTAGTAGATGCACCATCCCGTGACCACAAAATAGAAGGTCAGGATGAGCACCGCAGACGCCAAGGCCGTCCAGGACAACCACTGCCAGCGGTTAGAGCCTTCTATGGTGCGGAATGCCCCATAGGCACTCCTGCGAGACAGCTTGCCTATCATGAACTCGGTCATCACCAGAGGCAATCCGAAGATGATGGAACACACGATATATAGGATGATGAAAGCACCACCACCGTCCTCTCCTACGATATAGGGGAACTTCCAGATGCTGCCCAATCCTACTGCACTGCCTGCCGCAGCCAGCAAAACACCAATTTTCGACGAGAAGGATTTCATAATAAATATTGATAATTCGTTTTGGGTTCTTGGTAATATGGGTGCAAAGATATAAAAAAAAGTTTGTACTAACAAAAGCACAAACCTTTTTTTTGCTATTAACTCAGAATTCAAGGGGGCAGAGCCCTAACAACGCTTATTCTGTATGCTGTACGGCACGGATGGCACAGCCGTTGGAGCGAGGGGTTTCCTTGTAGTTGGCTTGGTTGATGATGCGTGGCGTGAAGCGGAGTGCGAAGGCAACATCCAGCAAATAGGTGATGGCATCGGATGACCAGTAGAAGCCTTCAGCACGGGTCAAGAGATGGCGTTTGCCCGTACAGAAGCCCGTGGCAGGCAGGAAGATAGAACGCCCGCTGGGACCGGTGACACGGTAGCCGAGGGAGTCGCTGTTAGCCACCCATTGCCATTGGCATTTCTCTACGAGTTCCGTCAGTTCTTCGCGTGTGGGCATGCGCCATTTGCCGCCCAGCATCTGGGTGGCGGCATCGTCCTCGGCTTCGAGGCGCGACTTGCCGTCGGGTGTGGTGTCAGATGCCTGCGAGTTGCCGACATACTTCGTGGGATGCCAGTATTTGCCGATGCCGAGGCGATAGCTGCCGAGTGTGTACTCGCTTTTGGGTTCCAGTTCGCCCCATGCCAGCATATAACCCACGGCCTCGGGACGTTCGGCACCGAGGTTGCGGTCGGCCCAGGCCACGCTCAGTCCCAGGTCCACGGCTTGGTGTGCCATAGGGAGGTATGGATCCAGCAACTGGCTGATGGCCTTATGACTGTTGGCATACCATTCCGTCATATACCGTGCTGCCTCGCTGGCTGTCGCATCGGTAGACACTGGATTGTAGTTCCACAGTTCGCGCTCACGCTGCCAGGCGCCAGACTCATCGAGCAGCTGGGCATAGCCATTGATGAGTGCCGTGACGGATGCCACGGAGAGCACATTGTCACGCAACGCAGCCCATCTTTCGGCCAGTGCTGCGATAAAGCCGAGGTCCTTATCCCTCAGCAGACGGTAGAACGGCCGTACGAAATGAAGCGTGTTGCCCCCTCTCAGCTGCGGCTTCTCGTCCCAGTAACAACCGTTCCAAGTGCAACCGAATGTATAGTCCATATCCACCGGTGCCAGCACGCAGCGACCGTCCTTCGTGATGTCAGGACAGGCCAGATAGATATTTTTGTACCCTACGTCAGCCAGTCCGCAAACCATGGTAAGCAGATACACATCCACCAAGTTGTCCCAATAGAAGTAACGGCGGACGGTGGTGACGTACTCATCGTTGGGCATGTCGTCCCATGAGGCGTTAAACAGGTTCAGTAGCGGTTGCCAGGCAGCTGCCGTCGGCTCATCGGGATATTTCATCTCCCATGAGTTCCAGTTCTCATCCCCGTCGGCAGGACCTTCCTTGTAGGGGTTCAGGTAGTTGCCCGGACCATAGTTCTTGACGGTATAGATGACGCAGCGCGTCTGGCCGTCTGTTGTCGCCGTGCCGCCTAACAGCTCGCGGTTGATTCTGTCAGTCAGGCAGAACAGACCCTTGTACTCCCCGTTGGCCCACAACTCTATATAGCGCCCCTTGCTGGCGTAGCGCCTGGCGTTGTCGGTCTCATACGGCAATCGGCTATAACTGGCGAGAACATCCATGGCCATGCGGTTGTGCATGCGTGAACGGTCTCCTGCCGCTGCATCGAGAATCCATTTGCTGCAGTTCCCGCGCATTCCTAACAGGTTCACATACTGTTCTTTGCCGTTTTCATCAATGAAATTGACATTCCATGATTTCTTGTCGTATGACGATGACGACTCACCCCCATAGCTCACCCTACAGGAGTGTGTCTCAGTCGTTATCCGTCCTGTAGCCTCGTCGGTCTGTTCCAGCGTGAAAGTTGCCTTGACCTTCTTCCCATGGCTCACTTCCTCCGCCGCCTTAATCATGATGCGCGGTAAGGAGGTCTGTGCGTGACTGCCTGCCGCAACCACGCCCCACAAAGCCGTATGTCCGTTCTTCTCGTCACCTGCAGCCCTGACGGTTACAATGCCGCAAAACACGAGTGCTGCAGTCAATAGCAAAGTTTTTCTCATCGTTTTATTCTTTAGATTGTCTGGGCATATTGCTCGTTTAAGTTGCCCCAAAGTTACATATTTATTATAATAAATCAGCAAACTCCGTAGCCTTTTAATAATTTGTAACATATCGGAGAACTATTTATTCCCAACGAGGGAATATTTTATTCCCAGTCTGGGAATATTTTGTTCCCAACGTGGGAATAATCTTTGCCCTTAATGGAAATTGAATTCGAGTCTGATGTTCTTCTGTAATTTAGTTGAAGATTATAAATTTTGACATTTTCAAACTACCATTTGAGGACTCGATTCACTTCATCGATTGAATCGATTCAAAATATGAGGGGTCTTGGTATGTTTTTTTATCCTTTCTGAAATATTGACAATGTTGCCAACTAAATTGCAGAAGAACCACTTATTCAGTACACGTCAGCGAATGCCTGTTTGTCTAAGCGGATACGCTTACAGTTGTGGATTCAGAGAGAGATTACTAAACGCTTAATAGCCAAGCATAGCTGCTGGCGTTATACCCAAGGTGACACAAAGCAAACGGGCTATTTTCAGCGTAGGCTCAGCCCTGCCAGAAACGTAGTCACTGATTCGGGAAGGACTGACCCCAATCTCAGTAGCCAACTGCTTCTGGCTCATCTTCTTTTCGTCAAGCGAGAGCTGTATCAACTGGGCTACAGTTGGTTTGCCTATAGGATAGTGCTCTTTCTCGTAGTCAATGACAACATCAGACATCATTGTCAACTCCACAGCATTACGGTCGTTGGTAGGAGTGTTGTCATCCACCATCGGCAACAGTTCCTCAATCCGTGCCAATGCGAATTCATATTGGTCTTTCGTAATCTTTGCCATATCTATACCTCTATTATATCGTTAAAACATCTATCTTATCATATTCACTATGGGTACCCACAAAACGGATGAAAATATGCCCGATTGTGAACTTTACAACCACAACAAGTCGATATTTGTTGCCTCTAATGTAAAAGACATAATGTTGAGAATATCGCTTAATATTTCTGTTTTTTAGGATTTTTCTTTCGTTTTTCTTTGTTATCTTGTAATTTTGATTGAAAATATTGCTGACAGCATAATAGTCCAAACAGTTTTCCCGTATTCATAAAAAAGCGATGTCGAGAAAAGGAAGTGTAACGAGCGGTATGAATTCTGCCATGTGATTCCTGAGATGCATCGTCAAATACTCCGAGAGTAATTTCGATTACTCCGAAAGAAAATTGAATTACTCCGAAAGAAAATAAAATTACTCCGAAAGAATATGCCCATGTAGTTAAGCGATTAATTTTTTTATTCAAATTTTTATCTCGATAAGTTTGTAATCTCGAAAATTTTATCTAAATTTGCACAGTGTTTATAATCACTTCACTTAAAAACTAAATGGACATGGAACGAAACAACATCAAAAAACGTGTCGTAGGTGTGGACATTGGTACTCTCCGCACGAACTATGCCATCATCGACGTGCGTGGCAAACTGATAGACCAAAACAGCTTTTCTACTAAAAACTATCCGGAAGTAGACCGATATGTTGACAAGCTGACGGAGGCGATTGTGGAAATTGCTGAAGCCAACGGTGGACTGATGACTATCCGTTCAGTAGGCATTAGCGGCCCCAGTGCTGTCTATCTTTCTGGTTGTATTGAGAACTCACCCAACCTGCCATGGAAGGGCATTGTACCCCTTGCCGCCATGATGCGTGACCGACTGGGCTTGGCGGTTGCCCTGGGCAACGACGCCCACAATTCGGCTTTGGGCGAAAAGATGTACGGTTCAGCCCATGGCATGAAGAACTTTATCGTGGTGAACATTGGCGTGGGGCTTGGCAGCTGTTTCTTTTCAGAAGGCCACGAACATCAAGGAGCACAGGGATATGCTGGCGAGATAGGTCACACCTGTATAGAGGAAAACGGCCGTCTCTGTGCCTGCGGGCTGAAAGGCTGTCTGGAAGCATACGTGGCTTCGGCAGGCATCGTACAAACGGCTCGCGAACTTCTGGCTGAAAGCGATGCTCCGTCCAAGATGCGCAACATCGGGCATTTGGACTCTGAAATCATAGCCCATTTATGTGACGAGGGTGACGAACTGGCCATCGAGGTCTACCGCCGTACTGGCCATATCTTTGGCAGGGGACTTGCCACATACGCCTCGCTGGTTAATCCCGAAGCCATTATCATTACGGGCGGCGTGTCTCATGCTGGCCACTGGCTGATGGATCCCACACAAGAGTCATTCGAGAAACATGTGTTTGGCAACATGCGCGGCAAGGTGCACGTGATGCTCTCAGACCTTGATGATGCTGAGCGCGATGTTCTTGGTGCTGGTGCCCTGGCCTGGGAAGTACCAGAGTACTCCCTGTTCAAATAGTCTATTGACGGACGCCTATGTTCTGGCGTGAGTCGTCGTTGATGAGGCGGATGGCCTGGCGACGGTCGAAG
>CACXAG010000152.1 GCA_902765585.1 uncultured Prevotellaceae bacterium | reverse complement strand
CGCATTCTTCTCGGCATACACCAAATATCCGCGATGGTCCTTCATCACGGTATAGCCGTCCGTAGTCGTCTGGTAGTGACGCCACTCGTCACCCTGCAGGCGTATGGTCACAAAACTCCCATCAGGCTGTTGTACCTTCACAGTCCCCCGATGAGCGGGCACGGCACTCACGCCCAAGTACATCATTGCCGTCAGCAGCAACAAACAAATTCTCTTCATGCGTATTCTATAATATTTAATGTTTCATGTTTCATCTATATCGCGGTGCAAAGGTAAATATTATTTGCTGAATCACCAAACGAAAGTCAAAAAAAAACGGGAGCGTTCCCACGAACGCCCCACGTTTTACATTTTTTACAATTCGTCTATGAATTACTCATAGAATCCCGTATAGCGCTGACCTGCGATGCGGTAGATAGTACCCGGTTCCTCGTCATCGCTGAAGGTAATGTCGAAGACAATGCTGTCGTTAGGCATACCGTGCAGGTTCTTGGCGGCACCCTCCAAAATCTTACCGTTCGTAATGGTAGCCTGACCGGTACCCTTGGCATCGTAGTCCACCTGGTTGCAAGAGAACGTACGCGCCTTATAGTCGATGTCGACCTTCATGGTAAACGCCCAGAAATTATTGGAGTCCGTAATCCACATCTTGTCGGTACTGTTGTCTGCCGTGTTATAGGTCATCAGCGCGTCCATATCGCCCAGTTCGGCCAACGTATTGCCAGCCTGGTCAACGACACTGACCGTTACCTCCCAACGTCCGGCCATCTTCTCAATATTCGTTCCGCCCGGTTCCTCATCGGTCTCCACGCTACAGCCTGCAACGCCGAAGCACATGGCGACAGCAGCAAATGCTATTGAAATATACTTTTTCATACCTGTAAGCAAAAATTATTTTGTTAATACTACACTAAGCCCATTGCTTGTCTTATACGACACCGTTCCGGTAGCAGGGTCATACGAACCACTTGCCAGTGTGGGCTTGCTCGAGAAGTAATACGAACCCGACTTCACATGCGTCAGCGTATTGTCATCATTCAGGTGGAACACCGTCTCCAGATGGAAGTCATAGGTAGGTTCATAACCGGGATACTTATAGTAGAAATAATATCCTGCCATCAGGTCATCAATTTCGTAGTCACCATTTCCCTTGTCCGTAATGGTGATGGGCGCGCCGTCAAAATAGCTGGTCTTGGCGAAGTATGCGCTGGCAATGCCCTGTGGGTTCACCACCATGACGGTGCGGTCCACCGAAGCGGCAAAGTTGTCCTTATTGACCGCCGTATAGGTCAGCGTATAGAAGCCGCCCTTGCTGGAGTCCACCTTGCCAGTGACCACCACCTTGGCCGTGATATCCTCCGTGCCCTCGGTAGCCGTATAGCCCGGTTCGTTATAAGTCTCTCCGACTTGCATTTTCATGAAGTCATCACCATTCAGTTCGATATTGGCAAAGTGTGTCACCCTGGTGTCGGAGTGCTCGACGTCTTTGCTGCACGACGTCATTCCCATCACGGCAGCGCAAAGCATCAGTCCACATATATATATCTTTTTCATGCTTCTTTTTTCGGATTAAAATGTTATTACTTGACATCCCAGAACACGCGGTCCGTAATCTGACGGGCCTTGCTGGGGGTGTTGACGTTGTACTTACGGGAACTGCTGGAGTAAGGCATGCTCATGGCCAGTCCGTCGTTGCCCTTCTTGTTCTGGGCGGGACGGATGAGGTCACCAGGCGTATAGAGCGAGATGTCCGACTTGATTTGCAGCGCTGTGGCGGCTGACAGGGCGGGCACGTCGGTACGGCGTATCTCTGACCACGCCTCCATGTGGTCGCGCATGAAGAGGGCCGTCCACTTCTGCATGTAGATGAGTTTCAGCTTGTCGCCCTTCCAGGCACCGGCAGCAGCCAGGAAGTCAGCCGTCTTGTTAGCCATGCCACGGCTGGCGAAGTCGGCAGCCACGGCCTCCTCGTAGGCCTCCTGAGCCGCAGCCTCGTTGTTGCTGAAGCGCAGATACACCTCGGCAATCAGGAACTGCAGTTCACTCTGCGTGAACAGGTACACCGGCATGTCGTGCGTGATGTCGTAGTTGATGGCGCTGACGTCCTTGTTCTTATACGACGTGCCCACCACCTTGGAGTCCTGCTTCGAGCCCGGGAACTGTCCCACAAAGGTATTGTCGCTGGTGCGGGGCTTGATGTAGTAGCCAAGTCGCGGATCGTCCATGTTCGACATGTAGCTGACGATGGGGTAGCAGGCACAGTGGTTGTTGGCCAGGCGGAACACAGACTGGTACCACGGATTGAACTGTCCCTCCTGGTCGGAGAACACGTCCCACGTGATGTCGCCGCTGAAGAAGTTGTCGGCCTGCACCAGGGCGGTAGCCTTGGCCACATAGCCGCTCTCTCCACCATCTATCAGTCGCAGGTACATGCGCAGGCGCAGGGCGTTGGCATAGCCTATCCACTGTGCCAGCTCCTTGCCCAGCAGCGGGTCTGTCATGGTCAGCTTATCGCCATTCAGCGCAGCCTCGGCCTCGTCCAGTTCCTTCAGCACACCCTCATAGACCGTCTTGCCGTCGTCATACTTCGGCGACGAGTTGGCGGCACCACCCAGAGCCTCGGTGTAGGGCGTCTCGCTGGTGTTGTCCACCAGCAGCTGGAAGGCATGCGTGCGTAGCACCTGACAGGCAAAGAGGTTGGCGGTGTTGGTGGTCTTGCCCTTGATGTCCTCGATGTCCATCAGCGCACCGGCATATAGGTTCATGTAGCAGCGGTTGAAGATGTCCTTCGACTCGTCGATGTTCAGCTCTGCCAGGTCGTTATACTGGTTGGCTTCGGGCATCTGGTCGAAATACTGTGCAAAGAAACCGCCGTAGTTGAACATCTGGTCGCCGGTGGCATCGGCGATGGCGCTGATGACCGACGGGAACTGAAGGTCGGGCGTGATATCATTTCCCGTGGGGTAGTTGGGGTCTTGGTTGATGTCCAGGTCACAACTGGAGATGGTCATCAGCCCCACGGCAGCTAATAAATATATCTTTTTCTTCATTGTAGTATCCTTTCTTTTAGAATTTAACGTTGACATTGAAACCAATCTTACGTGAGCTGGGGTTCGAGCTGTACTCACCGAAGCTGCCTTTCAGGTCGTTGCCGAAGGACGACGACTCGGGGTCGACGAAGGTATTGCCGGAGGGCGTCCACATGAGCAGGTTGTTACCGAAGACCGAAATCTTGGCACCGGTGAGGAAGGTCTTGGCGAGCCACCGCTTGGGCACCTCCCATCCGAAGACGATCTGGCGCAGTTTGACGTACGACTTGCTGATGAGCGAGCCTGAGCCCATGGCCTCGGCACCGTTGTTCCAGAAGTTGTAGATCGCAGTACCATACAAGGGGATGTCGTTTTCTACGTAGATAGGATTGCCGTCATCGTCGGTGCCGCCCACCTTCACGGAGTTGGGCACCACAAACGGGTTGCGGTCGTTGTAGGCCGTCTGGATGGCGTTACCGGTGAAATAGGTGATGTCGTGGGTGCGCGAGAACATGATGCCACCCTGACGGATGTCGAAGTCGAACGACAGCGTGAAGTCCTTATAGCGCAGCGAGTTGCCGATGCCCATCATGTAGTCGTAGTTGATGGAACCGATACGCACCAGCTCGTCGGTGTTCTGGGGCAGACCCTTCGAGTCGACGATGATCTTGCCGTCGTCGGTAGTCTTGGCGACATAAGCCTCGAAGACACCCATCTCGTCGCCCTCGATGGCATAGAGGCCCGTGCCGCCGCTGAAGCCGTAGATGCTGGCGCGGCCGTTCATCTCCTCAGGCAGCTTGATGACCTTGTTGTTGTTCTTGGTGTAGTTCCAAGTCAGGCTCCACTCGAAGTCCTTGGTGCGCACGGGCACCACGGTGACCAGCAGCTCCACGCCGCGGTTGCGTATCTTACCTAAGTTGACGTTCTGTGCCGTATAGCCCGAGGCGGGGTCAACGCTCAACTGCGTGATCTGCTTGTCGGAGTTACGGTTGTAGTAGGTAGCGTCCACCGAGATGCGGTTCTGCAGGAATGCCAGCTGGACACCAATCTCGGTCTCGGTAGTCATCTCGGGACTCAGGTCGGCACTGCCCAGCACGTTACCCATGGTATAGGCGTTGGTGCCGGTCTTCGAGAAGGGGAACTTGCTGTCAGCCCAACCGGAAGAGTTGAAGATGGCCTGCGTGTAGTAGGGGTCAGTCATGTAGACGTCGGCGTCATTACCAGTCTTACCCCAAGCCAGGCGCAACTTACCGAACGACAGCCAGGGAGCCTTCTCCTTTAGCAGTTCAGAGAAGATCCAGCTGGCGGTGACGCCGGGATAGAAGAACGAGCGGTTCTCCTTGGGCAGCGTCGACGACCAGTCGTTGCGGGCGGTCAGCGTCAGGTACACCATGTTGCGCCATGCCACCTCGGCCTGGGCATAGATGCCATAGAGGCGGCGCTTCCACTGATACTCCTTCGAGGTGGGTATCTCGGCCGAGTTGGTGATGTTGTAGTAGGTGGGGATGGTGAGGTTGGTCACCTTCGTCTCCAGGTACGACAGGTTGCGCTCGTTGCCGTTGAAACCAGCCACGGCGTTGAAGTTGAAGTCCTGGTACGGCATGTTGAAGGTCAGCATGGCGTCCTGGTTGATTTCGCGGCGGCGGGTGGTACGGCGTGAGGTATAGCCGGTCTCGGTGCTCAGCTCGTCAGCCCAGTTGGGGGTGTCGGGGAACAGCACCGAATAGTTGGGCATACCCTTATGGTGGTGTGCCGTCGAGGTGTCAAGACCGATGCGGTAGGTCAGCTTAAACCACTTCAGGAAGTCGTAGTCCACCTGGAACTTGCCGTAGAAGCGCTCGCTCTCGTTCTCGTTCAGGTGGTTGTTCAGGATGTAGTACGGGTTCATCACGCTGTACGGCGTATAGTAGTAACCCGGGGTATTGAACGGATTGCTCAGGTCTTCCAGGTCCACGATGGCGATGTCGCGCGGCGTCTGCATGATGGAGTTATACATGTTCTCGAAGCCCTGACCCGTCTGCACGAAGTTGTTCTTCTGGTAGGCATAGTTCAGCGACGAGCTGAACGTCAGGTCCTTCTGCTTGTGGCTGCCGCGAGCCGAGAAGGTGTACTTCTTGTAGCTGTCGGCATCGGTAGGAATGATGCCGTCATCCTTGATATGCGAGAACGACACGAAATACTCGCTCTTGTCAGTGGCACCGTTGAACGACACGCTGTTGGAGTAGCGGAAGCCCGTGTCGTAGAAATCCTTCATGTTGTCCTTCATCGGCACGTACGACTTGATTTGCTGCGAGTTGTCGTACACCGTACCGTAGCGCAGCGTGGCGCCGTCGAACCTCGGACCCCACGAGCCGTTCTCGTCGTCGGTCTTGTCGCCGTTCCAGCCCATACCAAACTCGTTCTGCATCTGGGGCAGGCGCATGACGCTCTCCCACTGCAGGCCTCCGTTATACTCGATGCCGAAGCCCTTGGCCTGCTGCTTACCGCTCTTGGTGGTAATCAGGATGACACCGTTGGCGGCACGGCTACCATACAGCGCCGTGGCGGCAGCACCCTTCAGGATGGTCATGTTGTCCACGTCGTCGGGGTTCACGGCATTGGCACCGTTACCGAAGTCGTAACCGCTGTTCAGACCGTCGTTGCTGAAGACAGCGGAGTTGTTCATGGGCACGCCGTCGATGACGTACAGCGGCTGGTTGGTGCCGCCCAGCGAGCTGATACCACGGATGATGACCGAGTTCGACGAACCCGGGTCGCCCG
>CACXAG010000151.1 GCA_902765585.1 uncultured Prevotellaceae bacterium | reverse complement strand
AGCGGCAACGGTGACAGATTTGCTCCAGCGTGTCGGCCTGCGGAAAACTGTCACCGGCATTCATAAAGACGATATAGTCGCCCGAAGCCTGCGTCAGGCTTTTGTTCATCGCATCGTAGATGCCTCGGTCTGGCTCCGACTGGATGATAACCTGATGACCGTTGTCGGAAGCATCGCTCTGTTCCTTGTAACGCTCTGCCATCGACAACGTACCATCCTTCGAAGCACCGTCGACTATCAGGTGCTCAATGTCGGGATAGGTCTGGCGAGCCACACTGTCAAGTGTCCGCTGAAGCACGGCCTCAGCGTTATAGGTAATGGTAACAACGGTAAATCGTATCATCGGTCATTCTTTTTTACTGGTTGGCGGGCTGCCTCATACACGGCTATATAGCGTTTCGCCACACTCTGCTGCGAATAGCTCCTGGCCACCTTCTGCACACTGTTGTGACTGATTTCTTCGTAATTCGCCTCAGCCAACACATAATGGATACCCTTTGCCAAGTCAACAGACTGCCGGAACTGGGCCACATAGCCATTCTGGAGGTGGTCTATCATCTCAGGGATGCCGCCCGTCTGGAACCCCACGCAAGGCACGCCGCAAGCCATCGCCTCCATCAGCGTATTGGGCAGGTTATCCTCCAACGACGGCAGCACAAACACGTCAGCGGCATTATAGACCTGTACGATGCGCTGGGGCTGGCTGACATAGCCCAAGGGATAGGCGGGCACTGCCAACTGACCTGTCACATCTTCGGCATGACCGCCCAAGATGGCAATAACAGTATCGTCGCAAAGGTCTGGATGGCGTTCCGCCAAGAGGCGGATAGCTTCTACGAAATAGGGCATGCCTTTGCGCGGATCGGTGACACGCTGCGACACAAAGAGAATGACGCGCTTGTCGGTAGGCAATCCCAGAGCTGCCTTCCTGCGGACGAAACAGGTGTGTATCAATGGCATTGGGGATATTGGTAATGGTCTGCCCACGAAGAAGGGCACTCTTTTGGGCCTCATCGGCCAACCACTGACTGCAGGCCACATAGCTGACGTGGTGTCCGTCCAGCATCTTTTCCTTCTGTTCCCATACCTTGTTGGCCAGTCCTTTCGGGCTTTTGCCGGGTAGTATCGGACAACTGCCGCAAACGGTATGAAACTGCTGACAGCCTCTTGTATAGTGACAGATAGCCGTGGCAGGCCAGATGTCGTGCATGGTCCATACAACGGGTTTACCTGTGGCGAGGATACGATGGATATCTTTCAGCGACAACATTCCTTGATTCACCCAATGCAAATGGATGACATCAGCCTCACGAAACTCTGGAAGACGCGTGATATCGGTTCCGCAGTTGGCAATATCCAATTCAAAGAGATGCTCGCGCTTCAGCTGGAGATGCAGCCATATCACCAGACGCTCCCACAAGAAGTGCCACCTGAGGCGCCATGTCTGAGGCAGTGCACACACGGTCAACTGCTCTGTCTCCTTGTCGCGCACCAGCATTTTCGCCTTGACACCGTTATTGTTCAGGGCTTCCATCAAGCGGTTGGCAGCTACAGCGGCTCCGCCCGTCCGCTCACTTGTATTGACAATGAGTACTCGCATACCTTATAATATATGGTGCAAAGGTACGAATAAGTGAGCGAACAGCCAAATTTGTAACAAAAAAAATACCGCTACTCATCAACGAGCAGCGGCATTCAAAAAGCCTATGTTTAACTAAAAATCCTTTTCTTGTTGAATCCAGCCTTCTTGATGTCGGCTGGAGGTCTGCCTTGCGGCAGCATATCTAATAAATACTAACTTGTCGTTTAAAAAAGAAAGTTATGAGCGCCTCACGGCGATCACTGTTATCCTAACACATTTAAAACTTTCTTCTTACCAATAACTAAAAACCTAAAACTATAAATATTACTACTAACCTAAAACAATCTATTAACCAATTCTTGACTGCACTCAGTCAAGTGTCATCTTTTGTTTGACGATGCAAAGGTACGCACTTTTTTTATTCCCGCAATAACTTTCATACTTTTTTGTTGAAAAAGCGTTTTATTCTTGATATAAATCAAGCGTTGTTTACGTACACAACACTTATTTACGCTTTTTCAATCTTTTTCAATCAATGCCACAGCGTATGCAGAAATGCCCTCCTGCCGACCTGTAAAACCCAATTTCTCGGTGGTCGTTGCCTTGATGGAGATGGCATCAGCATCACAACCGATGACCTTGGCCATACACTGTTGCATCGCGGGGATGTGGGGATTCATCTTGGGACGCTCTGCACAGATGGTGGCATCTATATTAACAAGGTGATAGCCCTTTGTCGCTATCAACGCAATGGTCTTAGCCAGAATAATCTTACTGTCCATGCCTTCAGTTTCGGCCGATGTATCGGGAAAGTGGTAGCCGATGTCACGCATGTTCGCTGCACCGAGGATGGCATCGCAGATGGCATGAATCAACACGTCGGCATCGCTGTGTCCCAGCAGTCCCAACTCATGCTCCAGTTTGATACCTCCCATCCACAACTCACGGCCTTCCACTAACTGGTGGACGTCATAGCCCATTCCAACTCTTATCATCATTCTTATTATTTAAACAAGTCCTTGATACCATCCATGTCGAAAGCCAGCGTAAATCGCAGTGTCTGGTCGAGGGGATTGCTGCGGGCTGTCGAAATGACATAGCCGACATCCAACGAGAACACATTCATGCGGAAACCGCCACCAACGGTAAAGTATTTGCGGTTGCCCTTATTCTCACTCTCATGGTGATAACCGGCACGGAGCGAGAACTGGTCGTGATAGATATATTCTGCACCCACGCTCCACTGGATCTCCTCCAACTCTTCCTTGAAACCACCGGGAGCATCGTGGAAACTCTTGAAGATACCTGAGATAGAACTTACATCATTATACTCATTGATGACACGCTGCTCGTAGTCTTCCTTAGACTCGCCGTCTTCCTGCTTCGGAACGGTCGGCACCAGCAGTTTATTGGCATCAAAGGCTATCGAGAAACGGTTATATTCATCGACAGGTACCATGAGCGAAGTACCTAACCGCAGATTCGCAGGTAGGAAGTTGGAGCGGTCATCGCCGAAATAAGTAATCTTAGAACCGACGTTCTGGATGGTCAGACCCAAGCCCAGCTGACACTCACGCTGTCCGATGTTCACATAGTTATTATAATAGCAGGCCAGATCGGCAGCAAATGCAGAGGCCGGAGAGGCATCTTCGGTATAGTCGTACCGCAAGTCACTATACAGCCATCGTATGGCGGTGGCTATGGAGAACTTCTCGCTGAGCATCAGCGAAGCACCGACATCAAGCGACATCTCGTAAGGTTTCACCGTCATCGCATTATCTTCTAGCGAGGTCATCACCTCACCTAACGAGAAGTAGCGCAGCGAACCGCTGATGGCAGCATAGTCGCCAATACGATAGTAACCGGCCAGATAGGCCAGGTCAATGTCGTTCACCAACTGACGCAGCCACGGCGTGTAGTTGAGTGACACGCCGGCACGGCTGATACAGAACGGATACTTGGCGGGATTCCAGTACTGTGAGTTGACATCGGGGTCAGTGGCAGCACCGACATCACCCATACCGGCAGCGCGGGCATCAGGGGCAATGGTCTGCGAGATGACGGCATGCTCAATGGGGTTGAACTGGCTCTTGGTGTCTTGAGCACCGGCGGTTCTTGCCATGAGCACACATACTGCCGTCAGCATTATCTTCATAATAGTCTTCATATTCCTTTATTTATGTGTTAGTATTATCAGTTTCTTTGCTTTGGTGGCATAGCTGCTACCGTCACTGCTGATACGCAGCCGATAGAGATAGACTCCGGTCTGCAGCCTGCGACCACCATCGACTGTCAAGTCCCAGTCTATGACATAGGCGGCATCCGTCGACACACCACTCTCACTATACGACCACAGATGGCGTCCCGAGATATCGAAGACGTCAAGCACCACGTCAATGGCACTGCCCGTACGATCATGCAGGATGCGGAACGACGTAGCCGTCGAGGCCGGATTCTTCGTACACTCCACATCAAAGAAGTGCGGCTCCAGGCCCTTTACGACATTGAACGTCAGCTCTGCCGTCGAGGAATTGTTCAGCACGTCCCAGGCACGGAACAGCAGTTTGTGGGGACCGTAGGAGAGTTCGGGAATGCTAAAGCCCACGTTACCGTTGGTATAGCTGCCGAAGTCGTATTGGAAATATTCGTTCAACGAATAGGTCTTGGACATCTCACCGTCGATGATCAGTTCCAGGTCGTGACCGATGCCGCTGCCCGTGGCGTTGATGCCATCCTCGTCATTCAGTTGTGCTACAAAGTACGGTGTGGGATTGACATCGCCGCCATTGACGAACTCCTCACTGTTCAGGTAGCAGTAGATGCTGGGGCCTACGCCTCCCTGGGGCACGAGACCGCCAGAGCCAAACGCCAGCTGGTCGGTAATACCACTGGCCTTCTGCGTCTTGTCATTGCTGACGGCATAGAGGTTGATGAGTCCCGGCAGCTCACTATAGCTGATATCCTTCGGTACGGCAAAGGAGAACTCAAAGCGACCGTCCTTGACCTGGTCACTACCGCTGAAGATGACATTCAGACGGTCATAATAGGTAAAGGGCTCATCTGCTTCTGTCGGGTCATTGAGCTTACAGACAACCAGCTGCCGTGCGTCACGGACAACCGTCGTCAGTGTTCCATTGAAGTCTGTAGCCGCCTGTCCGTCAGTTTGGGTTATGTGGCCGGTAATGGTTGCCGTGGAGCCTGCTCCCAGAATCTGCATATTTCCAGATGACGGCTGCACGCCGTTGATAGCATCCACCGTCATCCCCATCGTCGGTGCTGCAAGTCTCATGGCTGGGTCTCCCAGCAAAGTGTACTGCAGTTTGTTCTGCGTACGGTCGGACGAATAGGTTGCTTTTCCATTGACATTGCCCGTCTGGATGCCCGTCTCTATCAGTTCGTTCTTGGTACGGCGAACAGCTTCTCCGATGGGCAACAACTGCTGTCCGTCCCGGCTTAGCACGTGTCGTGTAAAGGCGAGGTTCATCAGCTTGTTATAGTTCTGATAGACGGTACGTGTCGTACCGTAGAACGCTACGGCACCGCCCTTTCTGTTGAACATCGCCGTCTCACCGATATTCTCCTCCTGTCCGTCGAAGGGCATGATATCACACGATGCCGTCACCCACAACGGCAGGTTCGTTGACGTATTCTCAAAGTCCCCCAAGCGCAGCACATACTCATGCGAAATGGCGTCGGCGCGGCCGTGTCCGGAATAGTTCATCATCAGCGCGCCCTGCTGCATCTGTTGTTTAATCAGCCGCGTCACATCAGGGTAGGAATTACCCGTCGATGTGGTGACACGGGTATAGGCATCCCACAGGATACGCTTCACCTGATACGTTGGATACAGCTGTTCCACCATCCGTGCCACGCTGTCGGCATCTTCCATGTGGCTGTTCTGGTTGCCGTCGTCTCCCATCAAGCAAAGCACGTTCTGCCAGGCACCGGCATCATCATTGTTGACATAACTTACTATCTTATCCACCACCACGGCGGCCTCTACGGAAGTACGGGCTGATATACGCCCCACAGCGACATCGCTCTTGGCGACGAGCATGTTTCCGCCCTCGCCGTCATCCAATAGACCAAAGTAGTCATCGGTGACATAACAGTCAGTAGCACTGGAGGAGTTTTCACTCTCATAACACAGCAGAAAGTCGTCGGGCGACAGGCCCGCCCAGTCGCTGCTCAGCATTCTGTTGTCCCAGGCACCATCGCCCATCAGCAACAGGAAGCGGGGCATGTCAGCATCTGTCTCGGCACGGTCGTACAGCATCTTCAGGTAACGGCGGTAGGCGTTGGCATCGGGCGTACCACTGCTGAACTCATTGAACAGTTCGTCGGCAGGGACGATGCGCACCCGCAGCCCATCCTTCTCCTCATGCAGGGTCTTCAGCCGTTCAGCCTGCGCCAGCAGCTTCTGTGTGGTTGGGATGATGATAACCATATCAACTGCCGTATCGGCATGGTGATCCTGGTTTTCAATGCCATAGACCACTTCAGGAGCGGAAAAGTCATCGTTGCTCAGGTCTGGGGCAGCAGCAGGCACATCACTATGCAACGCAATATAGTCAAGTCGCATGGTGCTGTTGGCGCCACCTGTATGTTTGATGGTCACCTTGTTGGTGGATTGCAGGGCTACGTCAAACGTCTGGGTACTGGTACGCATCGCATCGTAAGAACCTGACGGGGGAATGGACATACTGCCCACCTTGGCACCATTCAACAGGATGTCTGCTGTGGTATTATTGCCTGTTCCCGTGGTATTGGCCGTCAGGACAACCGTCAGCCGACCAGACTGAACGTCACCATTGAACGTCAGCGTATAGTCACGCGACGTGCCAACAGTGAACGCACGACTGTCATACAGGTTCCGGCCTCCATGATACCACGCAAAGTCATCAACTTCGTAAAGGACGTTGTAGTCGTGTGCCGAAGGATAGAACGAGGACAGGAAAGCATCGGCATCCACCTTCAGCGGTTCGTCGTCGTTCTCGGTCAGGAAGTAATAGCCAAACGCTGAATAAGGATTACGTATGCGGTGGTGATTACTATCCCATGAGACAGGCCCGACGCCATAGAATAGACGGCGACCGTTTACCTCGCAGGTCGGCACTTCTTGCAGGTCGTCAGTGGCTGCCACATAGTCGCCAGTCAACAGTTCCGGCTGCATGGC
>CACXAG010000150.1 GCA_902765585.1 uncultured Prevotellaceae bacterium | reverse complement strand
GAGGCCACCCACAACATCGCTGTCACGACGCTCCAGAACATCCGTGATTTTGAGGAGGGGAAAGAACTGGTAAATGAAGTGAAATAGTGTTTGTACTGACTGCGTGGCTGATGCAGCAGAATTTATGGAAGAAGTATTAAATCAAGAATAGTCTGTTATGCTAGAACATATCGAAGATTTTACAGCTTGGCCTATACTCACAGGTATTTTCATCGGCTATATTGCAAACCGCATTATGAGTGGTAAGGGCAAAGGATGCTGCATGAACCTTATCATAGGCATCATTGGCAGCTATGTAGGTACTTTTATCAGCCATCTGTTGAACATCGAGCTGCTTGGTAAAGGTTATCTCACCAATTTCGTTTTCTGCGTGGTTGGTGCCGTAGCAGTGTTGTGGCTATGGAAAAAACTATTTGATTGATGGAGAAAATTAAGTGTACCATAGAGCGAATCACGTTCCAGAATCCAGAGAACGGCTATTCTGTCCTCCAGGCGACCATCAAAGGCTACCGGGAAGAACAAACTAGATTGCTTTTCATATCTTAAAATAGTATTTGTTATTACCGTAACCGTCATTACTTTTGACGGAGTCAAAGGTACAAAATTTTAGTTATATATTTAGATGTTTTTAATTCTCGTTTAGAGTCGCCGTTAAGAAAGTGGCGTTACCAAAGATATAAAGGATGTTCTCGCAGGCAGGGACGAGGATGGTCTCTCCCTGGCGGATATCTATGCCGTTGATGTTGGCATTACCCCACAGGCAGACTACGATGACGAACGAGTCGCAGTGGAAATTGATTTGTTGGGCCACCTGTACCACGACGCGGTGCACCACGAAATAGGGGCAGTTGATGAGCTGTGATGTGGGTTTGGTGCTGTCGTAAGAGGTACGGTAAGCCGGCCACACCTGATAGTCGATGGCATCTTTGGCCTGTTCTATATGCAGTTCACGGGGATTTCCATGCACATCCTTGCGTCCGAAGTCATACACACGATAGGTGATATCGCTGGTCTGCTGAATCTCTGCCAGGAAGTTGCCTGCTCCGATGGCATGCAGACGACCTGCCGGCAGGAAATAGAGGTCGCCCTCATGGGCCTCATGGGTGGCAATCACGTCCTGCATGGGTGAACGACCGTTCTGGGGTTCTGCCGTTGCCAGCTGTTCATACTCCTCTGGCGTGATGCTTTTCTTGAGACCTGCATAGATCTTGGCACCTACATCGCTCTTGATGATATACCACATCTCGGTCTTGCCTGCACAGCCATGACGCTCCATTGCCAGTTTGTCGTCAGGATGCACCTGTACGGACAGGTCCTGACGGGAGTCGATGAACTTGACGAGCAGGGGGAACTTATTGCCGAACTTCTTGTAGATCTTCTTGCCTACCAGCAGTTCCTTGTATTTGTCAATCAGTTCGACAAGCGTCAGTCCCTCATCCACATCATTGACCAGGCCGCGATAGATGGCCACGCTTTCATGGCCTGGCACACCGCTAATCTCCCAACTCTCGCCGACATTGGGCTGGGCATTGAAGATACCCTTGAAGGGCGCAATCTGAGATACCCTTGAAGGGCGCAATCTGATAACCGCCCCAGATGGTGGTCTTCAGATAAGGTTTAAATTTGTATGGTTTCATAAGCTCATTCTTAGTCTATTTTGTTATTTGGGTGCAAAATTACGAAAAAAAATCTAATTTCGCAACACACCAACTGGAATTCACGGCTTTTTCCATATTGATGGTGACATTAAACTCCTCTCGTCTCATTTCTCGCAGAGCCAGTATTCCGAGCAGCCGTTCACCATGCGGTGACGGAAGTTGAAGCGGTAGTTGTTCATCGCCTTGTTCAATGTTTATTGGTTATTGTTTAATGTTTGGCAACATTGTCAATATTTCAGAAAGGATAAAAAAACATACCAAGACCCCTCATATTTTGAATCGATTCAATCGATGAATTGAATCGATTCATTTGATGAATTGAATCGATTCAAATGATTAAGTGAATCGAGTCCCCAAATGGTAGTTTAAAAATGTCAAAATTTATAATCTTCAACTAAATTACAGAAGAGCCACAAGAATCAGTACACTGCACTCTGTTGTGCTTCTACTAATACCTGCTATTTGTTCCCAACGAGGGAATATTTTATTCCCAGGCTGGGAATATTTTGTTCCCAACGTGGGAATAATTTTTACCCTTAATGGGAATTTTGATTCCATGTAGTCTTGTAGATGGTAAGTAGAGGATAAGTAGAGGTTTTGTGGAAGCAAAATAGATGCAAAATCTTATTTAAACCTCTAATAGACAGTAGTTTCTCACTTTTTAGTAGAGGCAAATGCGAATTTGTATCTATTAATCGAAGTCCCAGTCTGTCACGTAATGATCAAACCCAATACCCTCGATGCTGCCAAACTTGGCGAGAACCGCCAAAATTTCTTTCTGTTTTTGGGGCGAGAGCATATTCTCACCGTGATGCGCCCGATAGTATGGCCCATTTCCGCTACCGAATAATGCATGCACACACTCGCGAGCCTCAGCCCTTTGTCGTTGAGGCACGTTATGATAGAGTTTCGAGAAACCCCAGGCTTTCTTCACCAGTTTCTTCTCACGGAAGCATCGACACTTGCCGTTCTCCCAGGCCGTTGGAAAGACAGCCTGACCGCTGTATCTGTCTTTGGGCATCAGCAGCCTGGCCTGATAATGCATGCACCTGTCTTTATCCCCACACTCACTATTGAAACACAAGGCATACCCCCAAGGTATGTCTTCCACTTTCAGTTCTTTTTCTTCCATATCCGTATGTTCTTGTTTTTTGTCGCGAAGATACACATTATTTTCTGATAATGCAACAAATCGCGGCTCATTTATTACTTTCTTTCCTAATTTCTTTCCACTTTATTGAATTTTTTGCTATCTTTGCAACTGTAAACAGGCCAACCTTTGTGCCATGTTTGCAATAGATATTTAAGCTAATGACGAAATAGGTGGGTTACAACTTTTGACAAATCCAGGTTTCACCAGTTTCAAAGATTCAGTCAGAAATGTCGAAGCTGATTAATTGGTATAATAAGAACGAGAAGAAGCTGCACCCTGTGGAATTGGCTGCTGCATTACATCAGCGTTTCGTTTTTATTCACCCGTTTATTGACGGAAATGGTCGTATGGCACGTCTGCTTATGAATCTGGCTTTACTTCGCAATGGATTTACGATAGCTATTATTCCCGCGATACTGCGTCATGAGTATATTCATTCGCTCGAATATGCCCATGAAGACAAGCGCGTGTTCTTCGAGTTTATAGCCGATCGGGTTTTAGCTACTCAAATGGATCTTATCCGTCTGCTCAAAGACGAAGATGATACTGTAAATGATACTGTAAATGATACTGTAAATGATACTGTAAAATATGATGCTTTCTCTTTGTCAAAGACAGAGAATGCTATTTTCGCAGCTATTCGCAAGAACCCAAGCTATTCATACGAGCAACTTGCTGATTACTGTGGTTTTTCGCGCCCCACAATTGCCCGTACCATTAAGTCTTTGCAAAGTAAGGGCTTGATTCGTCGTATAGGCTCTGACAAAACAGGCCATTGGGATTAACTCGTATTTTCTGGCTCATCTTAATATCCATCCAGAGTTTCTTAAAGAGCTTGAGGTAGGCGCTACCCCCCAAGCTACCCCTAAAGCTACCCCTAAAGCTTTGGAACTTCTGAGGGTGCTGAAACAGGGTCCCAAAACGAGAAACGAAATGATGGAATCTATGAACTTAAAAGATGTTATGAACTTTTTCAAGAATTATATAAACCCTGCATTGGAAGCGAATTACATTGCAATGCAATACCCTGAATCTCCTAAACATCCGAATCAGAAATATTATCTGACAGATTTAGGAAAGAGCTTGTGCACACAATAAAAAAAGTTGTATGATGCAGATTATGGTCATCCTCATTTGTCTGTTGGCGCCGCTCGGCATCCTGTGGCTCACGTATAAGAGCACGGTGCTGAGGAAAGTAGAGAGTATCATCATCGCCTACGTCATCTGCTGTACGCTGGGACTGACGGGACTGATTCCTGACACGGAGGAGATGCACGGTGTGCAGACGGCTGTTGCATCGGCAGCCATACCGTTTGCCATTCCGCTGTTGTTGTTTTTTTAAACCCAAAACGGTCCTAATGACCGATTTGGGTTTAACTTTGGCCTGCTTTATTTGATGGCTATCTCATATTTCGACATGAAGGAGGCGCCGGGCTGAAGATGGTTCATCAGGGGCTTGTCCTTGAACTCGCCGTTGAAGCCACGCGGATCGCCAATGCCATACCACGGCTCGATGCAGACGAAGGGTGCCTGCTTGTCGTAGGGACTCCAGAAGGCAATGACGGGGGTGCGGAAGGTGACTGTGACTTCGGGCTCCCCAGCCTTGTTCAGCAGTTCTGCGCGATGCAGCTGGCACTTGTGAATCTTGATGGAGTCGTTGCGCCAGGTGTTGTTGGAGAACTCCATCAGTCCGTTCTCGGCTTCCACGAAAGGCACCTCGTCCATATCGTGCGAACCATCGAGATAGCTGTGGAGGGCATCCATCGGCTCTTCGTTGTCGAGACGGATGCGACCGCTCTGGCTTTCGCCTGGTTTCATGTCAGGGACGTTGAAGGCGGGATGACCGCCTATCTGGAAGTGAATCTCGCGTGTGTCCGTGTTGTGGACGTGCCAGATGACGCCAATCTTGTTGTCGTCGAGGACATAGCTGACGCTGAGGGTGAAGTCGTATGGATAGACCTTCTTCGTCTCCTCAGAGGACTCCAGCACAAAGGTCACCTTGCGCTGACTCTGGGCCATGAGTTTGAACTCGGCATCGCGGGCAAAGCCATGACGTGGCAGGTGATACTCCTTGCCGTCCACACGATAGGTCTCGTCATTGACGCTGCAGACGATGGGAAAGAGGATGGGTGAGTGGCGTCCCCAATACTTGGGGTCAGCCTGCCATAAGTATTCCTTGCCACTGGCATCCTTGATGCTCTGGAGCTCGGCTCCCTTCTCCGATACGACGATGGAGAGTTGTTCATTTTTCAGTTCTACCGTCATAGATTGTTACTTTGGTTACTTTTTTGAGTTTTTCTTTTGCAATTCTCTTAACTTTTCGTACCTTTGCAGCCGCAAACGCTGCCCTGATAGTTAAATGGATATAACAAGGCTCTCCTAAAGCTTAGTTCCGAGTTCGATTCTCGGTCGGGGTACTGAAGAGCGAAATGGCGAAGCCTCCACCAGGGGCTTCGTTTATTTTTAGGACGTCGCCCTTCTTCACCGTGCGCTTCTTGATGGTATAAGCCTGCGGGTTGGTCTCATAGTGGGCATCCTTGGCATCGGCATAGATGGTGCAGTCGTACTTGCGCCCCTTGTCCAGGAAGTCGAGGCGGATGACGCTCTGGTGGCCGTTCTCGTCGCACTTGCCGCCAATGAACCAGTTGTCCGTGCCCTTGGCCTTACGTGCGACGGTGATGTAGTCGGCAGGCTCGGCCTCGAGGTAGATGCTCTCGTCCCAGTCGCAGGCTACGTCGCGGATGAACTGGAAGGCATCGTCGAACTGCTCGTAGTTCTCAGGCAGGTCGGCAGCCATCTGCAGTGGTGAGTACATGGTGAGGTAGAGGGCCAGCGAACCAGCAATGGTAATGCGTGCCCACGAGGTGTTGTTGCTCCACGTGTTGAGACGGGTGACGAAGATGCCAGGGGTGTAGTCCATGGGACCGCCCTGCAGACGAGTGAAGGGCAGGATGCAGGTGTGGTCAGGTCGCGATCCGCCGAAGGCCTCATACTCAGTACCGCGAGCACTCTCGTTGCCCACCAGATTAGGATAGGTACGGCAGAGACCCGTGGGGCGTGTGGCCTCATGGGCGTTGACCATGATGTGGTGCTTGGCAGCCTCCTTGACGACGTAGAGGTAGTGGTTGTTCATGGACTGCGAGTAGTGGTGGTCGCCACGTGGGATGATGTCGCCCACATAGCCCGTCTTCACAGCATCGTAGCCATATTTGTTCATCAGCTGGAAAGCCTTCTCCAGATGGCGCTCGTAGTTCTGCGTGCTCGACGAGGTCTCGTGGTGCATGAGCAGTTTGACGCCCTTGGAGTGGGCATAGTCGTTGAGCATCTGGATGTCGAAGTCGGGGTAGGGTGTCTGGAAGTCGAAGACGTCCCGCTTCCACATGTTTGCCCAGTCCTCCCAGCCAACGTTCCAACCTTCTACCAACACCTGGTCGAGACCGTTCTTGGCAGCGAAGTCGATGTAGCGCTTCACGTTCTCGTTGTTGGCCTTGTGGTAGCCGTTGGGCTTCACCTTGCTCCAGTCTATCTGGTCGAGCTTGATGCTGGGGAAGTCGTTGGTGTAGTGCCAGGAACCGCGTCCCACAATCATCTCCCACCATACGCCACAGTACTTCGTGGGGTGAATCCACGACGTGTCGTCGAGGGCGCAGGGTTCGTTGAGGTTGAGGATGAGGTTTGACGACAGCATGTCGCGAGCGTCATCGCTGACGATGATGGTGCGCCAGGGCGTCTCGCAAGGCGTCTGCATGGCTCCCTTCAGTCCCGTGGCGTCAGGCGTCAGGTGACTGACAAACGTGAAGGGCTGGGGCAGGGGATAGGCCGAGGGCGCAGGGTTGGGCGTGTAGGCATTGGTGCTGCCTTCGAGCTTGGTGGTGAGGGCCTTGGTCTGGGCGTCTACCAGTTCGAGGTGCATGGTGGCGTAGTCGGCACAGGCAGCCTCATGGATGTTGATATAGAGACTGCGTTTTTCACCGTCAATATCCATGGCCTGCGACTTCATCTGCAGCGATGTTTGGACACCCGTGGGCGAGAATACGGCCACAGAGGAGTTGCCCCAGTTGACGGCTTTCTGCATACGGGACCGTATCTCGCTGAGCTTCGACTCCTGCGTCTCCTGCTCCTGCGTGTCGTAGTCGCCTGGCAGCCACCAAGCGGTATGGTCGCCAGCCATGGCAAACTCCGTGCGCTCGTCCTTGATGAGGAAATAGATGAGGTCGTCCTGCTGCGGGAACTCATAGCGGAAGCCGATGCCGTCGTCGTAGACGCGGAAGCGGATGAGCGTCAGGCGCTGGTGGCGCTTGCCCTGTAGCTGCTTGCCGTCCTGAGTGGGAGGTTCGGAGAGCCATTGCTGCTGTAACGTAGCAACATACTCGTTGTAGTGGTTGCGGATGTCGCGGGTCTCACCCCATACGGGCTGCCACGTCTCGTCGAAGGTGGAAGTATCCTCCTTGACGAGGGTGAAGCCGTCCATGAGGTCGCGCTCGTTCATGCCCATGGAGGCATGCTTGTCGCGAGCCAGTTCCAGACCCAGGTGCGACGGGCGCACCACCTCCTTGCCCTTATACGACAAGGTGTAGGTGGGGCGTCCATCCTCGACGGTGAAGTTCAATACGATGTTGCCATTGGGCGACTTTACTTCTGTTGCCATTGCAGTCAACGGCAACAGAAGTAATGCTAGTAAAATGTTTCTGTGTCTCATACGATATTGTTTTTTTATTTTCTTCCGCTTTGGACGATGAGCGTCTTGACGGTTTCGTTGAAGTCGTTCTCCTGAAGCAGTTGCTCGATGGTGAGGTGCATGCGATAGCGCCAGTAGTGGCGGGGATTGGCAGGAATGTTGATACGCTCGGCATTCTGGTCGCGCAGGCGCAGACGCTCGTCGATGCTGAGCCAGTCCTGTAGCGACAGCAGGCAGAGCATGGACGGCGACGTCAGCTGACGACTGACGATGTC